>JBGPTG010000173.1:0-7490 GCA_041490545.1 Gammaproteobacteria bacterium | reverse complement strand
GAACTCGGCGAGGCTTTCACGCTCCTCTCGATCCCGCATGTCGGCCAGGTGCATCTCTTCTACCGCGCTCGCCTCCTCGACCTGGACTTCGCCGCTGGCGAGGAAACCCTGGAAGTCGCGCTGTTCGACGAGGCGCACATTCCCTGGGACACGCTCGCTTTCCGCACCACCGCCACCACGCTGCGGCATTTCTTCACCGACAGAAAGACCGGCGCGTTCCGCCTGCACACCGACGACATCCCGCCGGAGAAATGACCCCGCGGCGACGCTTGAGGTGCGGCGGAGTCGCTTGCCGGCTACTTCTCAGAGGTCGCGGATATCCTGTGGATCGACAGATCCGCCCCGTTGAACTCCTGCTCTTCGTCGAGCCGCAGTCCCACGAGGGCTTTCAGCGCGCCGTAGACGATCGCACCGCCCGCCAGGGCAATCGCGATGCCGAGCATGGTCCCAGCAAGCTGGGACATGAAGGAAACTCCGCCGAGCCCGCCCAGCGCCTTGCTGCCGAAGATCCCGGCGGCAATCCCGCCCCAGGCGCCGCATAGTCCGTGCAGCGGCCACACGCCGAGGACATCGTCGATCTTCAGGCGGTTCTGGGTCAGCGTGAACATGGTGACGAAGATGAACCCGGCGACCGCGCCCACGACGAGCGAACCGATAGGATGCATGACATCTGATCCCGCGCACACCGCCACCAGCCCCGCGAGCGGCCCGTTGTGCACGAACCCCGGGTCGTTGCGCCCCGCCGCGAGCGCCGCGAGCGTGCCGCCCGCCATCGCCATCAGCGAATTGACCGCGACCAGACCGCTCACTTTGTCGATGGTCTGCGCGGACATGACGTTGAACCCGAACCAGCCCACCGACAGGATCCACGCGCCCAGGGCGAGAAACGGAATGCTCGAGGGCGGATGCGCGGTCATCGGCTGTCCGTCCTTGCCGTAGCGGCCCCGGCGCGCGCCGAGCAGCAGCACCGCCGCCAAGCCGATCCAGCCGCCCACCGCGTGCACCACGATCGAGCCGGCGAAGTCATGGAACTCCTCGCCGAAGCTCGCCTTGATCCAGGCCTGCACGCCGAATTTCCCGCCCCAGGCGATCGCTTCGAAGAACGGGTAGACGAACGCGACGATCAGCATCGAGGCAATCAGCTGCGGATAAAATCGCGCGCGCTCGGCGATTCCGCCGGAAACGATCGCCGGCGTGGCCGCGGCAAAGGTGAGAAGGAAGAAGAACTTCACCAGCTCGTAGCCGTTCTTCTCGGCCAGCTTCTCCGCTCCGGTGAAGAAACCCACGCCGTAGGCGATGGTATAACCGACGAAAAAATAGGCGATCGTGGATATGCAGAAGTCGCTGAGGATCTTCACCAGGGCGTTGACCTGGTTCTTCGAGCGCACCGTCCCGAGCTCGAGGAAGGCGAAACCCGAGTGCATCGCCAGCACCAGAATCGCGCCGAGCAGAATGAACAACACGTCGTTCCCCGCCTTGAGCGTCTCCACCGTCACCGCTGCCATGATGTCTCCTCCTTGTCTGTGCCCGGTCGCGGCGACGCGGACCGAACTGGACAGGCCGATGTTTGTTTGTCGGGGATCTTCGCAACGCCCGGCCAGTCCGGGCGCCATTGTGCCCCAAAAGTGTGCATCGCCAAAGGCGGAGTCCGTCCCTCAACCGTCCCTGACCGGCGGCCGAGTTGACAGCGCCACCCGGAAGCGCATAGCGTTGCCACGCGATGTCGTCGCAAAGACGCACTTTCATGCTCGCGTGCGCGGTATCGGCGCTCGCCGCCTCGCTGCCCGCAGCACCAGCCGGGGCCACCCCGCGTTTCTATGCACGCGCACGCCTGGTCGGGCCCGACGGCAAGCCGCTCAAGGCTCGCGCGTTGCCGGCCAACCGGAATTTCATCTTTCACTATCCGTTCGCGGGCACGCCCTGCTTCCTGCTCAACCTCGGCAGGCCAACCAGGCTCTCGGCGCAACTCAAGACCGCCGAAGCACAGACCTACGAGTGGCCGGGAGGCGCCGGCCCGGATCACAGCGTGGTCGCGTATTCCGCGATCTGTGCGCACCGCCTCACCTATCCCACGCGCGAGATCAGCTTCATCAGCTACCGCGAGGAGAAATCCGCCGGAAGCCGCTTCGCGCAGGTCATCCATTGCTGCTCCGAGCACAGCCAGTACGATCCGGCCGACGGCGCCCGGGTGCTCGCCGGGCCCGCGCCGCAGCCGCTCGCCGCGATCCTGCTCGAACACGAGCCCGCGAGCGACGAACTCTTCGCCGTGGGCACGCTGGGCGGAGAGCTTTTCAACGAGTTCTTCGGCAAGTACGAGTTTCGCCTCACGATGGAACACGGCAGCAACGCGCGGGCGGTGGTCAAGGACCGCTGCGTGGTCAGCGAGCTGACGCAGTATTGCAGGCAGCAGGTGAAATGCTAGGACGGTCCCGGCGGCACCGGGTCTGAATGCCGGGAACGATTACCATCCCCGGGTTCCCTCGATCCGCGATCGCCCCATGATTCCCTGGCTGGAACGCGATTCGCCCTTCCCGCTGATCCCGTCGGCGCTCAGGCATCCCAATGGCTTGCTCGCGGCAGGTGGCGACCTGTCCGCCGAGCGCCTGCTCGAGGGCTACCGGCGCGGCATCTTTCCCTGGTTTTCAGAGGGCGACCCGATTCTCTGGTGGAGTCCCGACCCGCGCATGGTGCTGTTTCCGGACGACCTGAAGATCTCCCGCTCGCTCGCCAAGACGCTGCGCAACCGTCGCTACGAAGTGCGCTTCGACTTCGGTTTCGACGCCGTCATGGCCGCTTGCGCGGCGCCTCGCGCAGGCGAGCCCGGCACGTGGATCTCGGAGGACATGCGCGAGGCCTATGGCCGGCTGCACCGCCTCGGCCATGCGCACTCGGTGGAAACCTGGATCGATAGCGAACTCGCCGGAGGACTGTACGGCGTCGCGCTCGGGCGGGTATTCTTCGGCGAGTCGATGTTCTCGCACGCGACGGACGCATCCAAGATCGCGCTGGCGGCACTGGTGGCGCATCTGAGGTCTTCCGGATTCGGTCTCATCGACTGCCAGATGCGCACGCGGCACCTGGAGTCGCTCGGTGCTCGCGAGATTCCCCGCCGGCAGTTCGCCCGGCTGCTCGAAGAGTTGATACACTACCCGCGCACGCCGGGAGAATGGTCCGGCGCAAACTTCGTCCACGAGCCATGTCGCAGCTGAACGACCTGCCGCATGCGGTACTGCAGTTCTACGTGACCGCGCCTTACCCGTGCAGCTACCTGCCGGGGCGGATGGCGCGCTCGCAAGTGGCCACGCCGAGCCATCTGATCGGGCCCGATATGTACGCCGACCTGGTGCGGCTCGGTTTTCGACGCAGCGGCATCTTCACTTACCGTCCCTACTGCGACCACTGCCGGGCCTGCGTCCCGGTGCGCGTCCCCGTCGGGGAGCTCCGGCCTTCGCGCAGCCAGCGGCGCGCGTGGTCGAAACACGCGACGCTGCAGACTGCGGTAACGAGTCTGCGCTTTCGCGTCGAGCACTATTCGCTCTACCTGCGCTACCAGGCGAGCCGGCACGCTGGCGGCGGCATGGACCAGGACAGCCGCGACCAGTACTCGCATTTCCTGCTGCAGAGCCGCGTCAGCACGCGGTTGGTGGAGTTCCGCGACAAGGACAAGCTCGTGATGGTCTCCATCGTCGACCAGCTGAGCGACGGATTGTCCTCGGTGTACACCTTCTACGATCCGGACTCCGACAGCGCCAGCTTCGGCACCTACAATATTCTCTGGCAGATCGAGCAGTGCCGGCATCTTTCGCTGCCCTATCTGTACCTCGGTTACTGGATCCGGGACAGCCGCAAGATGTCCTACAAAACGCGCTTCCAGCCGATCGACGGGCTGGTCGAGGGCACCTGGCGCCGCCTCGAGACGGGCGAGACCGGCTGAGAAGGGCCGAGCGCCGCGGTCGCGGTAAAATGCTGGCATGCTCTACCGCGCCTTCCGGCCGCTGCTCTTCTCCCTCGATCCGGAAACCGCGCACTGTCTCAGTCTCAAGTCCCTTGATGCCCTGAACTGCCTTGGCGCAGTGGCGTCCGCGCTCCCCGCGGTCCCGGTGCGCGCCATGGGCTTGGAATTCCCCAACCCGCTGGGGCTCGCCGCAGGGCTGGACAAGGACGGCGACCATATCGATGCGCTCGCCGCGCTCGGCTTCGGCTTTCTCGAAATCGGCGCGGTGACTCCCCGCCCGCAGCCCGGCAACCCCAAGCCGCGCGTGTTCCGGCTGCCCGAAGCCGGAGCTCTGATCAACCGGCTGGGATTCAACAGCCGCGGGCTCGACGTCGCGGTGTCGAACATGCGCCGCTCGCGCTACCGCGGAATTCTCGGCGTCAACATCGGCAGGAATTTCGACACGCCGAACGAGCGCGCCGCCGAGGACTATTCGGCCTGCCTGCGCGGGGTGTACCCGCACGCGAGCTTCGTCACCGTGAACGTTTCCTCGCCCAACACCCGGGGCCTGCGCGAGCTGCAGGCCGCCGCGGAACTCGACGCGCTGCTCGCGGCGTTGGCGGCGGAACGCGCGCGCCTTGCCGAGCAGCACGGCAAGCGCGTTCCGCTCGCGGTGAAGATCGCACCCGATCTCGACGACGCGGGCATCGAATCGGTCGCGGAGCGCGTCGTCGCGCACGGCTTCGACGGCGTGATCGCGACCAATACCACGCTGTCGCGCGAGGGCGTGACGCATCTTCACGGAAGCCGCGAGGCGGGCGGCCTGTCCGGCGCTCCGCTCAAAGCACGCTCCACGGCGGTAGTGGCGCGCCTGCGCCGCGCGCTGCCACCAGGGGTCGCCATCATCGGCGTCGGCGGAATCGCCAGCGCCGCCGATGCGCGCGAGAAGCTCGACGCCGGGGCGAACCTGGTGCAGCTCTACACCGCTCTCGTCTACCGTGGCCCCGGCCTGATCGGCGAGATCGTGCGCGGCCTCGCCGCCCAACCGGATTTGCGATGAGCGATCTCGCCGGGCGAATCGACGCCCTGCTGCCGCAGACGCAATGCACGAAATGCGGCTACCCGGCGTGCCGGCCGTACGCGGAGGCCATTGCCGCGGGGGAAGCCGACATCAACCGCTGCCCGCCCGGAGGTGCCGCCGGAATCCGCAAGCTCGCAGCGCTCCTCGGGCGCGAGACCGTGCCGCTCGATCCGTCACGCGGCACCGAACGGCCGCACTACGTCGCCGCGATCGACGAAGCGCGCTGCATCGGCTGCACCCTGTGCATCCAGGCCTGCCCGGTAGACGCCATCGTCGGCGCAGCGAAGCTGATGCACACCGTCGTAACCGAACTGTGCTCCGGGTGCGATTTGTGCCTCGCGCCCTGCCCGGTGGACTGCATCGAGATGCGGCCGGCGACCGGCGCGGAGGCGATCTGGGATCCGGCCCGCGCCGGTGCCGCCCGTGAGCGCTTCGAGCGGCGCGAATCGCGTCTTGCGCGCGAGCGCAAGGAACGCAGCGACCGGCTGGCCGCGCGCGCCCTGAAAACGAAGGGCGCGACGGATTCCGGGACAAAGCGCGCGATCATCCAGGCGGCGATCGAGCGGGCGCGGTCGCGCCGGGCACAGCGGCCATGAACCCGGAAACGCGCCACAAGATATTCGAGCGGTTGCGCGCGGCCAATCCGAATCCCAGGACCGAACTCGCCTACCGCACGCCCTTCGAACTGCTGGTCGCAGTGGTGCTTTCGGCGCAGGCCACCGACAAGAGCGTGAACCTCGCCACGGCCCGGCTCTACCCCCGGGCCAACACGCCGCAGGCGATTCTTGCACTGGGCGCGGGCGAATTGATCGAATGCATCCGCACCATCGGCCTGTACCGCACCAAAGCGAAGAACATCCTCGAAACCTGCCGGCTGCTCCTCGAGCGGCACGGCGGCGAGGTGCCGGACACGCGCGAGGCGCTTGAGGCGCTGCCGGGCGTGGGCAGGAAGACCGCCAACGTCATCCTCAACACGGCCTTCGGCCAGCCGACCATCGCGGTGGACACGCACATTTTCCGCGTCGCCAACCGCACCGGCCTCGCGCCCGGCCGCGACGTGCGCGAGGTCGAGGACAAGCTCCTGAAATTCGTGCCAGAGAAATTCCGCGGCAACGCTCACCACTGGCTGATCCTGCACGGGCGCTACGTCTGCAAGGCTCGGAAACCGGATTGCCCGGAGTGCGCGATCCGGGATCTGTGCGACTACAGGGGAAAAACCAAGGACCGGGGATCGAGGACCAGCGATTGATGTTCACTCCTTCGCGCGACGAAGCGCGCAAGCTCTTCTTCGGCACCTGGAGCAAGTATCGCGGAAAGCAGCCGCTCGAAGGCCTGGAGCGCACCGTCCTCGACGTGATCCTGCTGCACCCCGAGTACCAGCCGATGCTTGGCGTCCCCGAACGCCATGCGGCGCGCGATTTCACACCCGAGGATGGCGCGACCAATCCCTTCCTGCACATGAGCCTGCATGTCGCGATCGAAGAACAGCTCTCTATCGACCAGCCGCCGGGAATCCGCGCAGAGTTCACGCGTATCGAACGCTCGCGCGGCGACCGGCATGCGGCGCTGCACGCGGTCCTGGAGTGTCTCGGGGAAACGCTGTGGCGCGCGCAGCGCGACGCAGCCGCGCCGGATGCCAGCGATTATCTGGACTGCCTGAGAAAATCCTGAAAGCCGGGCGAACGGCTCAGCGGATCACTTGCAACGAGCCCTTCTGGCTGGAGAAGTACGCTGCGAGGTCCGCCATGTCCTGCGGTGTAAGGCTGCCGATCTGTCCGCCCATGATGGGATTCTTGCGGGCGCCGGACTTGTAGTCGCGCAGCGCTTTCAGCAGGTAATCGTAGTGCTGTCCCGCGAGCCGCGGGAAATCCGGGCCGGTCGGCGTGTTGCCGTCGGCGCCGTGGCAGGCTGCGCAGGCCTGCGACTTCTGCTTCCCCGAAGCCGCGTCACCCACCGCAAGCGCCGGCACGGCAAAGCACGCGGCCAGAATCAGTAGCAGCGAGCGCATCATTTCGCCCCCTTGGCGGCGCCGTAATACGCCGCAACGTCGGCCATGTCCTGATCGGTGAGACCCCGGGCGATGCCGCGCATGCTCGGATGCAAACGGTCACCCGCGCGATACGCCTGCAGCGCCTTGACGATGTAATCCGGCGATTGCCCGGCGATCATCGGCACCGAGTACACCTCCGGATATGCGGTCCTGTACATGGGAATGCCGTGGCAGCCAATACACATCGACACCTTGGATCTGGCGGCCTCGGCACTGCCGGGCGTCTGCGCCTGCGCGGGCAACATCGCGGCGAGGAGCAGCGAAGCGAGTGCGATTCTCATTGTTCTTTCCCGTGAGTGGAGCTTTCGGAAAACCGCGCAATTCTATACGAAGGTCTTCATCACGGTCAAAACCTGTTGAAGCGGGCACGCCGTGCCGCTTCAACTCCGCGCGTTGAACCGGCGCGAAGCGCGGTTCAACGCGCG
>JBGPTG010000172.1:0-7511 GCA_041490545.1 Gammaproteobacteria bacterium | reverse complement strand
TATCGTGAACAGCGTCTCCTGCATCCCGTCGCTTCCGCGCATTCTTGTTCTCCCTTGGAAAACGTCTCCTCTATGACCATGCATCATGAGGGACGTTCGGGGAGTTTTTCAACAGCCTGTTAGGAATCAAGAGGACAACTTGATGTACCAAGGAAGCGTGGCGTCGTTCTCTACGGATGAGGATCCTAGGGAGTTAGTTTTGACGAACGTGACCGTATATCAAAACGATACAGCAGCTAAGTTGTATGATGTTGACTTGATGTATCTATCGTTCGACAAGAAGAGCGCAAATCTTGAAGTTTATAAGTAGGAGGTCACGTGGCAACCAAGACACAAGATGGATCGGCCGTGAGAGGCGTGACGTTGACTGAGGGCGTGCTAAAAAAAGGTGGTGTCAAGCCTCAGGCGACGACGCCAAGACCGCCACCTCCTCCGCCGCAAAACCCGCAAGCGCCACAAACACCCCCTACCTCACCACAGGGGACTAGACAAGGCAGCTAGCCAGGTTGTTCCCGCTTGCGATCAAGCGTCGAATCAACAGCCCCTCAAAAATTATTCGTTGTTAGAAACCTCTGCGCCCGCCAAAAACACGGCTACATGCCGTCATCTGTCGCCGCAACCTCCCACCAATTCCTGTCCAGATCGCTGAACGTAAACGACGTCTGCCCATCCCGCTCCCGCACTTTCCCCTGCGCGGTGATTCCCGCCGCGGTCGTAAACTCCCGATGCGCCTCCAATACCTCCGCCGCCGAAGCGACGGTCAGGGTTAACCGGTTCATCACAGACAGAAACTTCCGCCGCCGGGGTATGGGCAGGACGACGATGTACCACGGCGTAGCAGAGTGTTTGATGTAGGAGGAAATCCTGCCGCCGCCGACGATCTGCAATCCCAGCACGTCGCGGTAGAACCGGACGCTCGCTTCCTTGTCGTCGCATTCGAGGGTTCCGTGCGTGAGGGCTTGGGGAATGTAGCCACGTCCGGGGAAGTCACGCTCCGGCAATAGCTTCTCCCAATGCGGCGCGGCGATGGATCGCCCCTCGGCCACGGCGCGGGGATCGTAGTACTCGATCTCCAATGTATTTCCGCCCGGCTCGCCCAGGTAGATCGACCGCGCGAAATGGGTTGAACGCGGCTTCATCAGCCGCTTGATCCCGTACTTCTCCCGGTTGGCGTCGATGTAGGCAAAGGCCGCCTCGACTTCCCCGGCGTTCGCCACGCGGACGCCGTAATGGTTGTTGTGCGGTTTGTCGGGCGCGTCCGGGCCGCCTTCGTGGACGACGAGTTGCCACGCCGTGTTCGGATGCCGCAGGACGGCGCAGCCGTCGCTGCGCTCGACGACCTGCATGGCCAGGAGGTCGGTGAGCACCGGAAGCGTCTCGTCCAGGGCCCGGCATTCGCAGTGGCCGTGGGTCAGGCCGACGGGTTTCAGCATGCGGCAAAGCTTACCTGCTCCGGGCTTGTTCTTCCCGCCGCAGCCCCCATTTGACAAAGGTCAACCTGCGGGGGAATGGCTCCCGGCAAGCTTGAGTCCAAGGGACTTGAATGACCTATCGCGATCCACGGTCGTGGGTGTGGGCCGAAGCGCTGGAGTTGCTCCGGGGGACGGAGAGGCTGCAGCGCCGGTTCTTCCAGATCGGCGCAGCCGAAGCGACCGGCTGGGAGCCGCCGGTCGATCTCTACGAGACGGGCGACGGGCTCACGCTCTGCGTTGCGCTTTCCGGCGTCGCGGCGAATGAACTCGAGGTCTCCCTCGAATCCGGAAACGTCGTGGTTCGCGGCGAGCGCGCTTTTCCCGTGGAGTATCAGCGCGCAATCATCTACCGGCTGGAAATTCCCTATGGCCGCTTCGAGCGCCGCATCGTCTTGCCTGCCGGCCGGTACGAACTCGTCGATCGGCGCCTGGAAGACGGCTGCCTGACGCTCGGTTTGCGAAGGCTGGGATAAACGGCATGAACCTCGAACTCGATAGCATGAACCAGAAGCCGCCGGGCGAAAAAGGAGGCGCCGCTGCGCCCCGGCCGGCGCCCGAAGGGACGTACGCGCTCCCGGACGACGCGCTCATCATTCTGCCCGTGCGCAGGATGGTGCTCTTCCCCGGCATGGTCGTGCCGCTCGCGCTCGGCCGCGAAGCCTCCATCGCTGCCGCTCAAGCAGCCGCGAAGGCGAAGCGGCCGGTCGGCGTCCTGCTGCAGCGGAACGCGGAGACCGAGAAGCCCGGGCCGGACGAGCTTTGCCTCGTCGGCACGGTCGCCAGCATCGTGCGCTACGTCACGACGCCCGACGGCACGCACCACGTCATCTGCCAGGGACAGCGGCGCTTTCGCGTCGTCGAGTATCTCGAGGGCTATCCGTTCGTGGTCGCGCGCGTCGGGCTCATCGACGAGCCCGAGACCGCCGGCAGCGAGATCGAAGCGCGATTCGTGCAGTTGAAGGAGCGCGCGCTCCAGGTCCTCGAGCTCCTGCCGCAGGCGCCGCAGGAGCTGGTCGCGGGCATCCAGGGCATGTCCGCTCCCGGGGCGCTCGCCGACCTCGTCGGCGGTGTCATGGATATCGAGGTCGCGGAGAAGCAGGGGCTGCTCGAGACGGTGGACTTGCAAAAGCGCCTGGACCGCGTGCTCGATCTGCTCGCGCACCGGCTCCAGGTGCTCAGGCTCTCGCGCGAGATCGGTGAGCGCACCAGGACGAGCCTCGACGAGACCCAGCGCAAGTACCTCTTGCGCGAGCAGATGAAATCGATCCAGAAGGAATTGGGCGAAGGCGAGGAGGGCCAGGCCGCCGAGATCGAGGAGCTCAGGAAAGCGATCGCCGAGGCCGGCATGCCCGAGGAAGTCGAGAAGCAGGCGATGAAGGAATCGAAGCGCCTGGAGCGCATGTCCGACGCGTCAGGCGAGTACTCGATGGTGCGCACCTATCTCGACTGGCTGATCGAACTGCCGTGGAAGAGCCCCGAGCCCGATGCGATCGACATGGCGGAGGCGCGGCGCATTCTCGACGCGGACCACTTCGGACTCGACCCGGTGAAAAAGCGCATCGTCGAGTTTCTCGCGGTGCGCAAGCTCAACCCGGAAGGGCACGGGCCCATCCTGTGCTTCGTCGGCCCGCCCGGCGTCGGCAAGACCTCGCTCGGTCAGAGCGTCGCCAGGGCCCTCGGGCGCAAGTTCGTGCGCGTGTCGCTCGGCGGCGTCCACGACGAGGCCGAGATACGCGGGCACCGTCGCACCTATATCGGCGCGCTGCCCGGCAACATCATCCAGGCGCTCAAGAAGGCCGGCACGCGCGGCTGCGTGATGATGCTCGACGAGATCGACAAGCTCGGCGCGGGCTTCCACGGCGATCCGTCCTCGGCACTCCTCGAAGTGCTCGATCCGGCGCAGAACAACGCGTTCCGCGACAACTATCTCGCGGTGCCCTACGACCTTTCGCGTGTACTCTTCATCACCACGGCGAACGTGCTCGACACGATACCGGGGCCGTTGCGCGACCGCATGGAGATCATCCAGCTCCCCGGCTACACGCAGGAGGAAAAGCGCGAGATCGCGCGCCGCTACCTCCTCGCGCGCCAACTGAAGGAAAACGGCCTCAAGCCCGGGCAGTTCGAGATATCGGATGCGGCGCTCACTGCGATCATCCGCGACTACACGCGCGAGGCGGGCGTGCGCTCGCTCGAGCGTGAGATCGGCGCGGTGTGCCGGCGCGCCGCGGTGCGGATCGCCGAGGGCGCGGTCGAGACGGTGGGAATCGACGAGAAGGACCTCGCAGAAATCCTGGGGCCGACGAAGTTCGAGAACGAGGTGGCGCTGCGCACGGCGATGCCGGGCGTCGCCACGGGGCTTGCCTGGACGCCGGTCGGTGGGGACATTCTTTTCATCGAAGCGAGCCGCACGCCGGGCAGCGGAAAGTTGATCCTGACCGGGCAACTCGGCGATGTGATGAAGGAGTCCGCGCAGGCCGCGCTGACGCTCCTGAAATCGCGCGCCGCCTCGCTCGGCATCGATGCGGCCGCATTCGAGAAGACCGACGTGCACGTCCACGTGCCGGCCGGGGCGATCCCGAAGGACGGCCCGAGCGCCGGCGTCGCCATGTTTACTGCGCTCGCGTCGCTTTTCGCCGAGCGCGCCGTGAGCGCCGACACCGCGATGACGGGCGAGATCAGCCTGCGCGGCCTCGTGCTGCCGGTGGGCGGCATCAAGGAAAAGGTGCTGGCCGCCATGCGCGCCGGGATCCGCCGCGTGATGCTGCCCGCGCGCAACCGCAAGGACCTCGATGAAGTCCCGGCGGAAGCCAAGGAAAAAATCGAGTTCGTGTTCCTGCAGGACGTCGACGAGGCGGTGCGCGCCGTGCTCGAGGCGCGCCGGGAAGCAAAAGAGCAGGCCGTCTAAGAGCAGAGGTACAGCGCGGCGAGTCGCTGCTGTTCGCGAGCGACCGCTGTCCTGACTGCATCCACCTCGACGGCAGGGATTCGCGGTTCGGAGGAAAAAATCGTCGTACCGGACAGCCGGGCGATGGACACGCTGCTCGCGACCCCGATCTGACGCGGGTTCAGGGCGCTCCGCCGAGAGTGCTCGATCCGGAGGATGCGAGCGGGCCCGCGCGCTCGTTGCGACGGACGCGTGGAAGCTCGATCACCCTCGCGGCGGCAGGTTCGCGACGCGGGTCCACCCAATCGGCGATGGGCGCGAATTCGCCCAGCTCGGCTACCGCTTCGGCAGGGTCCATCTCGAAAATCCCGATCCCGGTCTCGGCGGCGCGGAGGTAAACCTCCGACTCGCGGATGCGCGCGACGAGTGGCAGGCCCAGCGACCCGAGGAAGCGCTCCAGCGGCTGGTACACCGGCATCGCGCTGCGCACCCGGTTCGCCACCACAGCCAGGCGGATGCTGCGCGTTCGCACCCGCCCGAGGATGAGCAGGTCCCTGACGAAATTCGCGGTCGCGTGGATGTCGATCGCCGACGGCGGCACGGGGATGAGAATGCCATCGGCGCGCGACAGCATCTCCTGCAGCAGCAGGCCGGAGGCGCCGGCAGGCGCGTCTATCAACAGCTGCTGGGTGTCGGCGGGAACGTGCATGTCGACGCTGCGGATGCGGCCGGCTTTCGCGGGGGCGGCGTTGGCGCCGTGGATCCTTGCCCCGGCGGCGGCGCGCAGCCGCAGCCAGTTCAGGCTCGATCCCTGCGGGTCGTAGTCCATGATCGCGGCGGGGATGCCCCGGGCGGCGAAAAAGCTCGCCAGGTTGGTCGCGAGCGTGGTCTTTCCAGACCCGCCCTTGGAATTGATGACCAGCGTGGTGTTCATCCTCATGACCGGCACTCCGACAGCCCTGCGCGTAGCGGATCAGACTATGACACAGTCATCGCCTTCGTTGAATAACTACTTCACGGACGGGCGCGAAAGACCGCCCGCCCAGCCCCCCGGGGAGGAGGGGGCGGAGGATTTGGGCAGGGCTAGGCGGCCGGGCCCACGCCGATCGGCGGGGGGGCGAGGTCGACGATGCGGGTGAAAAGCTTCTGAAAGTCCCGGGTCTCGCGCTCGGCGGCGAGCGGATCGCGGTTTTTCTCGAATTCCCGGTCGATCGAGGTCCAGTCCTCGGCCCGGAGCAGCTTTTCGGCCAGGGGGAACACCTGCTCCTCCTCCTTGCGCATGTGGTCCCAGTACCCCTCCACAAAGGCTTCGACTTCCCGGGCGAAGGCCTGGAACTCGCGGTCCCCGCCCTCCTCGTAGCGGATCAGGTTCTGCTCGAGCTTGCGCAGCGCCTGCTCGCCGCCCGCGTGTTCCTTCTCGAGCTCGGCGATGAGCGCATCCGTGCAGCCGCGCCGGCGCAAGGCGTCGAACAGGTAGCGGTCTTCCTTGGGGTGGTGCACGCGCTCGGCAAACGTGTCCAGGTAGTACAGCATCGCGCGGAATACCCGCGGGTCGATTTTCGCCTTCTTCGTCCGGATCCGGTCGACCAGGTACTGCATTCCGTGCAGGACGGCTGCGATCGAGCGGTGCTCGTCGCGGATGATGTTCAGTACTTTGGGCATGAGACTCTCCTCCCGGTTGCCGTGCGCGCGCTCATCGCGGCAGCGTGCGGCAGAAAATTGAATTGCCCGCGATGGTTTCGATTTCGCCGGCGTAGGCGAGACCGATCAGCCCGAAGGCGACGATGATGCCTCCGGCCGCGCGACGCGCGAGCGGCGCGCGCAGCCGCTGCTGAAGCTCGGGGAGCAGGGCGCCGGCGGCGAGCAGCGCCGGCAGGGTGCCCAGTCCGAAAGCGAGCATGACGAGCGCCCCGCTCGCCGCGTCCCCGCTCACCAGGGCGATGGCGAGCACGCTGTAGACGAGTCCGCAGGGCAAGAGGCCCCACACCATCCCGTAGGCCAGGGCACGGTGCAGCGTGCGCACCGGGAGCAGTCTGACGCTCGCGGGCTGCACGCGGCGCCACAGGGCGCGGCCGGCGCGCTCGAATACGTCCAGGTATCGAGGAACGCCCAGCAGGTAAAGGCCCAGCGCGACCAGCATCAGCTGCGCGATCACGTACAGCACGATCTGCATCGGCAGCACCCCGTCGAGCAGCAGCGCCGCCGATCCGAGGCCCGCCGCCAGCGCGCCGGCCGTGATGTAGGTCGCGATCCGTCCGGCGTGATAGGCGATCTGCAGGAGGCGGCGGGGCCGCTCGCCGGGGAGGCGCACCGAGAGCGCCGTGACGATCCCGCCGCACATGCCGAGACAATGCGTGCTGCCCAGAAGCCCAACCAGGAACATCGACACGAGCGCGGCTGCGCTCATATGACGCGGGAGTAGCGGGCGCGCTCGCGTTCGGTACGCAGGTAGCGGTCGAACGCCATGCACACCGCGCGCACCAGCAGCCGGCCCCTGGGCGTCACACTGATCCAGTCGTCGTCGACGCTCACCAGGTCCTCGGCCTGCATGGTCTTCAGCTGCTCCAGCTCGGGTGCGAAGTATTCGTCGAAATCGATCAGGTGGGCGATCGAGATCGACTCCTTGGACACCTCGAAGTTGCAGGCGAGCGACTGGATCACCGCGCGGCGCACCAGGTCGTCGGCGCTCGACTCGATGCCGCGCATGACCGGCAGCACGCCGCGGTCGAGCGCGTCGTAGTAGGTCTCCAGGGTCTTCAGGTTCTGGCTGTAGATCGGGGCGACCTTGCTGATCGCCGAGACGCCCAGCGCGACGATGTCGCTGTCCCCGGCGCTCGAATATCCCTGGAAGTTGCGCGTCAGCCGGCCGCGGCGCTGCGCCACGGCGAGATCGTCCTCCGGCTTGGCGAAATGATCCATGCCGATGTAAACGTAGCCGGCGGCCTGGAGCTCGGAGATCGCGGTGGTGAGCAGACGCAGCTTCACTTCGGATGCGGGAAGGTCGGCGTCGAGGATGCGCCGCTGCGGCTTGAACACGGTCGGCAGATGCGCGTACGAGTAGAGCGCGACGCGGTCGGGGTTGCTGCGGATCACCTCGGCGAGCGTGCGCGAGAAGCCCTCGACAGTCTGCTTCGGCAGGCCGTAGATGAGAT
>JBGPTG010000171.1:0-7531 GCA_041490545.1 Gammaproteobacteria bacterium | reverse complement strand
TACCAACGCCGAGCGCACCCAGGCGGGGACCATGGTCGGCACGCCTGCGTACATGTCCCCGGAGCAGATCCAGGGCGTGAAAGTCGATCGGCGCACTGACATCTTCTCCGCGGGCATCATCCTGTACCAGTTTCTCACCGGCCAGAAGCCGTTCACCGGCGACGGTGCCTGGACCGTGGCCAAGAAGATCATCCAGGACAATCCGCCGACGCCGTCGTCGCTCGACGTGACGGTGTCCCCCGAGTTCGACCGCGTGGTGGCGAAGGCGCTGGCAAAGATTCCCGATGAGCGCTTTTCCAGCGCGCGCGAATTCGCCGCCGCGCTGAAGCGGGCGGCGGAGGGCAAGAAGGCGATTGAGGACGATGCCGCTCCGACGGTGGTTGTCGCGCGGGATGTTCCGGCCGAGGCGCAACCGTCGGCGCAGCAGCCCGCGGCGCTCCGTTCCGGGGAAATGGAACTGGAATTCTGGCGCTCGATCAAGGACAGCGACGACGCGAATGACTTCGAGCTTTACGTCAAGCAGTTTCCCGAGGGTATCTACGCGTCGCTCGCAGGACGCAGGATCGCCAGGCTGCGCGGCCTGCCCGGAGCAGAGGACAGCGGGACGCGGCGGCTGGAGAAAACCGACGGAACCCGCCTGCACACCGCGGCCGGTGTGCGCGCCGAAGCCGAGGAGAAGACCGCTCGCGAGGCTTCCGGTCGTTCCCGACCCGGGGTCGACAAGACAGTGAAGCTGGCGGGAGGTGCGGCGTCACAGACGGCATCCGCATCCGAGCCGAAGAAGCGCGCGTTCCTGGTGCCGACGGTAGTGGTACTTCTCGCCGTGGCCGGCGCTGCGGCGTACTGGGTACTGAATCTGAGCCCGCAATCCCGGCCTGTTACGGCGCCGGCAGCGACGACCGTCATTCCGGCTCCGGCAACTGCCGAGGCGGATCAGAAAGCCAGGAGCGAAGCTGCCGAAAAAGCCGGTCGCGAGGCCGAGGCGCAGGCAAAACTCGCGGCCGAAGCGCAGGCCAAGCGCGAAGCCGACGCGCAGGCGCAGCGCGAAGCGGAATTGCTGGCGAAGCGCGATGCCGAAGCCAGGGCCAGGCGCGACGCCGAGACACGGGCAAAACGCGAGACGGATCTGAAGGCGCAAGCCGCGGCCGAGTTGCAGGGGAAGCGAGACGCGGACGGCAAGGCACAGCGCGAGGCCGAGGCCCGTGCACAACGCGAGGTCGAGGCGAGGGCGCAGCGGGAAGCGGAAGGCAAAGCGCAGCGGGAAGCGGAAGGCAAAGCGAGGCTGGCTGCGGAAACCTCGTATTGGGATTCGATCAAAACGAGCCGCAGCGCGTCGGACTTTCAGAAATACCTGAGCCGCTATCCGAGCGGTCAGTATGCCGATCTCGCGCGCAAGCGCGTCGCAGCGCTGGAAAGCGCTCGGCTGGAGGAGGAAAAGCGCGCCGAGGCGCAAAGGCTCGCGGCGGAAAAGGCGCGCCTGGAAGAGGAAAGACTGAGCGAGCAGCGTGCACGGGCGCGGGACGCGGAAGCCGCCAAGAAGAAGGACGCGGAGAAGAAGAAGCCGGCGATCATCGTGCCTCCGACGTTCTAGTTTGGCGCCTCCTGCGGGTGTGGCTGTTGCAAGCCGATACAATTTCTCACAGCTGCGGTACCTGGCGCGGCTACCCTGTCCGATCGTAGCGCAAACGGAGATCGACCATGGAAAATCGCATATTCGCGGCAGCCATCGCACTGCTTGTCGTCCTGGCAGGCTTCACCTCGTATTCCAACGCCCAGCAGCCCCGGGGCGAAAGGCGCGGGCCCGATGAGCGCGGGCAGCAGGGGAGAGAGCACGAAAGGCACGAGATCGAGCGCGAGCGGTATCGCACCCCGCACTGGGTATTTGACGACCGCTTCCACCACAACCACTACTACCCGCAACTGGGTTACTCAGTCACGGTGCTGCCGGTCGGTCACGTGGCGGTGACGTTTCGCGGTCAGCCGTTTTTCTTTCACTCGGGGGTCTGGTACCGGCGCACCGGACCGGCTTTCGTCGTCGCGAGACCCCCGGTCGGCATCATCGTTCCGGTTCTGCCGCCGTCGTATTCCACGGTCTGGATGGGCGGCACGCCGTACTATTATGCGAACGACGTCTACTACGCGCAGGGCGCGGACGGATATGCGGTGGTCGAGCCGCCGGTTGGCGCGCCGGAGGATCCGGCTGCACCGCCGCCCGCTCAAGCTGGAGCCCCGGGTGCGGCGTCGCCGGCCTCCGCAGGCGGAACCTGGTACTACTGCGAATCATCGAAGACCTACTATCCATACGTTTCCGAGTGCAGGGAGGGGTGGCGCCTGGTTCCTGCCTCGCCGCCACAGCCTCGCTGAGCGGTGCCGCGGTGCTGAGTCCAGTCCGGAGGGTTTTCAGCCGCTGACTTGGTGTGCGGCGATGAGTCGCTGGAACGCAGCGAGGGCACGTTCACTCGCACGCGGATCGCCCAGCAGCCGCCGGTCGTGATGCGTGGCGAGAACGATTCCGAGAATTTCGAAGGTGAGCTGCCACGCATCCGCCTGCGCATGCAGATGCCCTGCATCGACGGCGAGCCGCACCGCCTTGGCGACCGCACCGCGCAGTTCGCGCTGTCCGGCCGCGAGTTCATCGCGCAGGGCTCCCGGCCGGTCGTCGTATTCGGTAGCGGCGGCGAGAATCAGGCAGCCACCGGGCAGGTTAGCCGAATTTTCTATCCAGGCAAGCCAGTTGGAGAACAGGGCCTCGATGCGGGGCAGCCCGGGAGCGTGCTTGAGCGCGGGGGCGAACACCCGCTCGGCGAAGAGTCCCTGCGCCTGCCGGAGTGTCTGGAGCTGCAGATCTTCCTTTGAGCCGAAGTGCGCGAACAGGCCGCTTTTCGACATGTCCAGCCGTCGCGAAAGCGATCCGATGCTTAGCCCCTCCAGCCCGACCTGGCTCGCGAGCGCCATGGATTCGTTTAAGATGACACCGCGCGTTCGCTCGCCCTTACGCATCGACGAAATATAGTACGAACGTTCGGAGATCGCAAGCAGCCTCCAGACCTCAGGCCGCTCGGTCACTCGATCCAGAGGGCTACGCCACCTACATGTTCGGGTAGTTTGGTCCGTCGCCTCCCTGGGGGGCTACCCAGACAATGTTCTGGGTAGGGTCCTTGATATCGCAGGTCTTGCAGTGCACGCAGTTCTGGGCGTTGATCTGCAGCCGCTTCGCTCCGTCGTCCGCGTCCACGAATTCGTACACCCCGGCGGGGCAGTACCGGCTCTCCGGCCCAGCGAATTTCGCGAGGTTGACGCTCACCGGAACGCTAGGATCGCGGAGCGTCAGATGCACGGGCTGGTTTTCCTCGTGATGGGTGTTTGAGATGAACACCGAGGCGAGCCGGTCAAAAGTGAGCTTTCCGTCAGGCCTGGGATACTCGATCGGCTTGAATTCAGCCGCGGGGCGCAGGCATTCGTGGTCGGCGTGGCGGTGGTGCAGCGTCCACGGGAACTTGCCGCCGAGCAGGGTCTGCTCGATGCCGACCATGAGCGTGCCCCCGTAAAGTCCCTTCGCCATCCATTGCTTGAAATTGCGCGCCCGGTAGAGTTCGTCGAACAGCCAGGAGTCGCTGAACGCCGTTGCGTAGGTCTCCAGGGTGTCCGAGGAGCGTCCGGTCCGCAAAGCCTCGAAGGCGGCCCCGGCCGCGAGCATGCCGGACTTCATCGCGGCGTGGCTGCCCTTGATGCGCGAAGCGTTGAGGAAACCCGCGTCGTCACCGATCAGGGCGCCGCCCGGAAAGGCGAGTGTGGGCAGCGACATCAGGCCGCCGGCAGCAATCGCGCGGGCTCCGTAGGCGATGCGCTTGCCGCCCTCGAAAAACCCGCGAATCTGCGGGTGCGTCTTGTAGCGCTGGAATTCCTCGTAAGGGCTGAGATAGGGATTCGCGTAGGCCAGCCCGACCACGAAGCCCACCGAAACCAGATTGTCCTCCAGGTGGTACAAGAACGAGCCGCCGTAGGTGTCGGAGGCGAGCGGCCAGCCGGCCGAATGGACGACCAGCCCGGGCTGATGCCGGTGCGGATCGATCTCCCAAAGCTCCTTCAGCCCGATACCGTAGACCTGCGGGTCCCGATTCGCGGCAAGGCGGAACTTCTCCTGCAGCTGCCGGCCGAGGTGTCCGCGACAGCCTTCCGCGAAGAACGTGTACTTGCCGTGAAGCTCGATGCCTGGCTGGAACTGATCGGTCGGCGTGCCGTCGCGACCCACCCCCATGTCGCCGGTCGCCACGCCGCGCACGCTGCCGCCTTCATGGTAGAGGATCTCGGTGGCGGCGAACCCCGGATAGATCTCCACCCCGAGGGCTTCGGCCTGCTTGCCGAGCCATCGGCAGAGGTTGGCGAGACTCACCACATAGTTGCCGTGGTTGCGAAAGCACTCCGGCAGCAGCAGGTTGGGCACGCGGAACCCACGGGATTCGGTGAGAAACAGGAATCGGTCCTCGCTCACCTTCGTCGTGACCGGCGCGCCGCGCTGTTTCCAGTCCGGCAGGAGTTCGTCGAGTGCTCGGGGGTCCATCACGGCGCCCGAAAGGATGTGCGCGCCGATCTCCGAGCCCTTTTCGAGCAGACACACGCCGAGATCGGTACCGAGCTCCGCGGCGAGCTGCTTCAAGCGGATCGCGGCCGCCAGCCCAGCCGGACCTCCGCCGACGATGACAACGTCGAACTGCATGGATTCGCGCGACATGGTTGCCCCGTTCGGTGAATTGGGCGCATTGCGAATCAAGCGGCGCGGGTGGTGTCGCGTCCGCCTCAATTCGCCGTCGAAGCGCTTTTCCGTGCGCTTCCGCTTGACCGCTAATTATAATGGCAGCCGGAGGAGGACCACGATGACCGGCAAACCGCTCTGGCAGCCGAGCCAGGAGCGCATCGAGGAGGCGAATCTCACGCGCTTCGCGCGACAGGCGATCCGCGAATGGAAGCTCGGATTCAACACCTATCCGGACTTCTATCGCTGGTCGACCGACCATCCCGAGCAGTTCTGGGATTCCCTGTGGAAGTTCGCGGGGGTGCGCGCGAGCGACAAGGGAACCCGGGTTCTCGTCGACCCCGATCGGATGCCGGGAGCCCGATGGTATCCCGACGCACGGCTGAATTTCGCCGAGAACCTCCTGCGTCGTCGCGACGCCTCGACAGCGATGGTGTTCTGGGGCGAGGACCGGGTGAAGCGCCGCGTCACGCATCGCGAGCTCTACGATCAGGTGTCGCGCATGGCGCAGGCGTTGCGCGCTCTGGGCGTGAAACCGGGGGACCGTGTAGCCATCTACCTGCCGAACCTCCCCGAGGCGGCCTCGGCGATGCTCGCCGCGGCGAGCATCGGCGCGACCGTCTCGACATCGTCGCCGGATTTCGGCGTGCAGGGGGTGCTCGACCGCTTCGGCCAGATTGCCCCGGTCGTGCTGTTCGCCGCGGACGGTTATTTCTACAACGGCAAGGAGATCGATTCACTGGAGAAGGTGCGCGCGATCACCCGCGAGCTGCCCAGTCTCAAGCGTGTGGTCGTCGTGCCCTACGTTGGTCCGCGGCCGGATGTCTCCGGCATCCCGAATGCGCAGCGGCTGGAGGATTTCGTCGCCGGCCAGCCCGGGGGGGATATCCGCTTCGAGCCGCTCCCCTTCGACCATCCGCTTTACATCCTGTTCTCCTCCGGGACTACCGGCGTTCCGAAGTGCATCGTGCATGGGCAGGGCGGTACGCTGCTCAAGCACCTGTGCGAGCAGCAGCTGCACTGCGACATCCAGCCCGGCGACAGGCTCTTCTACTTCACCACGCTTGGCTGGATGATGTGGAATTGGCTGGTTTCCGCGCTCGCCTCCGGTGCGACGCTGCTGCTCTACGACGGCTCGCCCTTCGTGAAAGGCGGAAACATTCTTTTCGATTATGCCGACGCCGAGGGGATGACGCACCTCGGCACCTCGGCGAAGTTCATCGATGCCATAGCCAAGGCCGGCGTGCAGCCGGCGAAGACGCACCAGCTCGAGCACCTGCGCACCGTGCTATCCACCGGCTCGCCGCTTGCGCCGGAGGGCTTCGACTATGTGTACCGGTCCATCAAGCGCGATGTGTGCCTGTCGTCCATTTCCGGGGGCACCGACATCTGCGGATGTTTCGTCCTCGGCAATCCGGTTCTTCCGGTGTGGCGCGGAGAGATTCAGTGCCGTGCCCTGGGCCTGAAGGTCGAGGTCTTCGACGAGTCGGGGTGTGCCGTGAACGCGCAGAAGGGCGAGCTCGTCTGCACCAGGCCGTTTCCGTCGCTGCCGCTCGGCTTCTGGAACGACGCGGACGGAACGAAATACCGCGCTGCCTACTTCGAAAGCTTCCCCGGGGTATGGACGCACGGGGACTGGTGCGAACTGACCGTCCACGACGGCATGATCATCTACGGGCGCTCGGATGCGGTCCTCAATCCCGGTGGCGTGCGCATCGGCACCGCCGAGATCTACCGCCAGGTCGAGCAGCTCGACGAAGTGGTGGAGTCGCTGGTGATCGGCCAGACCTGGCCGCCCGGTGAGATCGGCGATGTGCGCGTGGTGCTGTTCGTGAAGCTGCGCGACGGGCTGGCGCTCGACGATGCGCTCGCCGACAAGATCAGGAACCGCATTCGCACCAACACCACGCCGCGCCATGTCCCGGCAAAGGTGGTTCAGGTTCCGGATATTCCGCGCACCAAGTCGAACAAGATCGTCGAACTGGCGGTGCGCAACGTCGTGCACGGCCGTCCGGTGAGGAATGTCGAAGCCCTCGCCAATCCCGAGGCACTCGAGCACTTCAGGAACCGCGCCGAGCTGCTCACCTGACAGCCTTTCCGGGTCTGCCAGGCTTCCTGGACGCCAGGGAAAGTGCCAACGGTGTGATTTATTCAGGGAATTGAGCAGGAAAAATTTTTCGTGTACCATTCTCCATCCCATCCCCTTGGTTTTTGATGGCCAAGTATGTGTTCGTGTCGGGCGGCGTGGTTTCCTCTCTGGGGAAGGGGATAGCCGCCGCCTCTCTCGCCGCGATTCTCGAATCGCGCGGCATCCGCGTCACCCTCATCAAGCTCGACCCGTACATCAACGTCGACCCCGGCACGATGAGCCCTTTCCAGCACGGAGAGGTGTTCGTCACCGAAGACGGGGCCGAAACCGATCTCGATCTCGGGCACTACGAGCGCTTCCAGTCGGCGCGCATGCACAAGTCGAACAATTTCACCACCGGCCAGATCTACGAGTCGGTGATCAGGAAGGAGCGGCGCGGCGACTATCTCGGACGCACGGTGCAGGTCATTCCGCACGTCACCGACGAGATCAAGGCCTATATCACCCGTGGGGCCGGTGAGGCCGAAGTCGCGATCGTCGAGATCGGCGGGACGGTGGGTGACATCGAGTCGTTGCCGTTCCTCGAAGCCGTGCGACAGATGGGCATGCAACTCGGCGCGCACAACACCTGCTATATCCACCTGACGCTGGTGCCGTACATAAAGACCGCCGGCGAGATCAAGACCAAG
>JBGPTG010000170.1:0-7612 GCA_041490545.1 Gammaproteobacteria bacterium | reverse complement strand
GTCGGGGTTGACCGCGTTGACGGTACACGAATTGGTGCACGAGCCGCATTGCCAGCAGCGGTGGACGTATTCGCCCCCAGGGAGCGCGGCGATCTCGTCCTGCAGGCGCTCGTTGTAGTCGGTCACCACCCGGGACTCGATGAACGTGCTCCAGTGGCCGGAGACGTCCACGCCGTCGATCACCAGCTTCTCGTGGGTCTTGAGGTTCTCGGGACGGATCAGCGATTGCTCGTGGATCGGCATGGATCGCTCAATGGTCCAGCAGTTTTGCGTCTTCGACGACGAATGCCTGCCCGTCGACCGCCTTCAGGCGGGTGCGCCCGTCGGCGGTCACGCCGTCCAGGCCGAGCAGCCGCCGCGTGTGCTGCATCGGATCCTCCGGCGTGGCGAAGTCAGCCCGCAGGTAACTGCTGCCCTGTTCGCGAATGTAGTTCGCATAGATCTGCGCCGTGAGCACGTCGACGTACTCGAGGACGTCGCGGAATATCCCGTTTGCAGTCAGGAATTGGGACAGCTCCTCGCGCAGCAGGATGAAGGTTTCGTAGCGGTCGGGCACGTCGATGGCCATGCCGTCAACGTCCTGCCCGTGCCAGATTTCGCGGATCACGCCGGTATTCGCGTGCGCATCCCATACCCAGCGCGCCATCAACGGATAGCGCTCGGGGTCGGCGTTGTGCAGCATCTCGGCCGCAAAGTCGCGCGCCCAGCGATGCTCGCGATCGTCGGGAAAGCTGCCGCAGAACTCCGCGACGCGCGAATCGGCGCTCGAAGTGTCTTCGCGGCCCTCGAGCAGGCGCGCGATCGCATCCCGCAGCCGCTCGAACCGCGACGGTTCCAGGTACGGACCGACCCGGCGGCGCACCGTGGCCATGTGCGCGCACAATGTCTTGACGGTCGGGAGATCGGGATGAGCCCCGTGAGCATCGCCGAGAGCATCGCGAAACAACTTGGATCTGAGCTGCACGGCAGCGACGTAACGCTCGATGCCGCCGTGCTCATCGGCCCCCGCGACGAGCGTCTCCAGGGCGACGGCCAGCTTCGGTCCGCTCAGCTCCAGCGTCAATCGATCCGGCGACGCGGTCACCGCCAAGGCGCGCACGTGGGACATCGCCCGGCTCTCCTCAGGCGGTAACGGTCCGCGCGTCGGCCCGGTTCGCCACGGCAAGCGCGCTCATTGCGGCCGCCTTGCCCTGCGCGATCGAGTCGTCGATCGTCTCGGGCCCGGTGGCAGAGCCCGAGACAAACACGCCGGCGCGCGAGGTCTCACCCAGCGTGGCGTAGGCATTGGCCTTGGCGATGAATCCGTGCGTTTCGAGCTCGATGCCGAAGGTCTTCGCGATGGTCTTGTTGTCGACGTTGGGGTCCATGCCGATGGCGTGCACCACCAGGTCGAACGGGATGGTGATCGGGCGCTTCACCAGCGTGTCCTCGCCCTTGACGATCAGCTTCTCGCCGTTGGAAGTGACCTCGGCGATGCGCGCCTTGATGTATTTGACCTTGTATTCTTCCTGGCTGGCCCAGTAGTACTTGGTCTCGTACAGCCCGAAGGTGCGGATGTCCATGTAGTAGATGTACACGTGGCAATCGGGCAGTTCTTCGCGGATCTCCATCGCGATGTTGCACGACACCGTACAGCAGATCTTGGAGCACCACTCGCGCCCGATCTGGCGGTCGCGTGAGCCTACGCACAGAAGAATGGCGACACGCTGCGGCTTGCGGCCGTCCGATGGGCAGCGCACGCCCTTGCCGGAAGAGATCATCTGCTCGACCTGGGTGGTCGTCACCACATCCGGAAACGTGCCGAAGCCCCACTCCGGCTTGTTGACCGAATCGAAGTGCGTGAACCCGGTGCACAGGATCGCTGCGCCGGATGAGAGCTTAGTGCCGTTGGAAAGCGTTGCCCTGAGATCGCCGGGCTCGCCGGCGAAATCGACGACCGTGCAGCCCTTGTGGACCGTCACCAGCGAATCGCCCTCGACGCGGCTCACCATGCCGCCGATCGCGTCCCTCGCCCACTCGCCCGAGGGCACGAGCTTGGCGTAACCCGAGAGAATCGGCGCGCCGCCGAGGCGCGATTCCTTTTCCACCAGGACGGAACGCTGCCCCAGGCTGGCGAGGGCGTGCGCCGCGGCGAGTCCCGACGGGCCGCCGCCGACGATCAGTATCGGTTTGGAGTTCATTGGCTTGCTTCCGCGATCAGTACGGCATGCAGTGGTCGGTTACTGCGCCCCTCACGCTTGTTTCGCAATCGGAATGAACCCCGGACCCGAAGTGATCATCCGGCGCGGGTCGTAGAGGTTCTCCTGCTTGCCGGCCTTCACCTGATCGAGATAGGCGACGAATTCGGCTTTCTTCGCCTGCCAGTCGATGCCGAGCTTTTCCATCAGCGTCTCTGTGGGCGAGGCGTGCCAGTGCGACTGCACGATCTTGTACGGATGCGCGCCGCACACGAGCGCGGCAAACTGACAGTCGGCAAGAACGGCCAGATCCACCTGCTTGCCCGCCGCCCGTCCGATCCACTGGTTCTTGTCGAGCGTGGTGATGCAGCCAGTGTCGTGGCCGATCATCACGTCGGCATGCGCCTCTTCCACCGCGACGCGGATCTTGCGATCGATGGCGAACGAGCGCGTGAACTCGCGCTCGGAAATGATGTGGCGGAAGCCAAAGCCGCAGCAGTCGTACCAAGTCGAGTAGTCGATGACCTGTGCGCCGAGCGCCTGCATGACGCTGGTGGATACGGCAAGGCGATTGCCGCCGAGGATCTTGTCGTC
Source organism: Gammaproteobacteria bacterium (assembly GCA_041490545.1). Lineage (GTDB taxonomy): Bacteria > Pseudomonadota > Gammaproteobacteria > Burkholderiales > SG8-39 > VBDM01. The sequence goes on along the minus strand of JBGPTG010000170.1, from coordinate 4,841 downwards.
GTAGATCGCGTCCTCGGGGACCATCTTGTAGACGTGGCAGGCCGGATGGATGGTCGCCCGGATCTGGCTGCAGTCGATCTCCTGCAGGGCGGCGATCTTGTCGCGCATGACGTGCAGCCATTCCGAGTAATGCACGACCTCCTCGGGGATGAGCAGCTTTCCGTCCACCAGGCGGCCGAGCTTGCCGAGGATTCTCTTGACGCTCTCGCGCAGCTTCGCCGAGCGCAGCAGATACCCGCGCACTTCCTTGTAGTTGCCGAAAGACGTTCCGCAGTGCACGAGCGGATAGAAGTACGCGTCGGGCAAACCCTGCGCGCGCGCGGCGACGTACGCCTGGTGAAAGTTGCGCAGGAAAACAGCGGCGAGGCTTTCGAGGTTGCCGATGCCCGAGCCGTGGTAGTTCCAGGCCGTGCACGAGGTCTGGTCGGTCTCGTCGAGGTACTCGACGTTCAGGCGGTTCATGAGCCACAGGAGCGAGGCCGGATAGCCCGGAATGTTGCCGCACTGGCCGCAGGATTTGTGGTGCCACAACCGTCGGGTCGGGATCTTCTTGTCCCAGCCGTAGAGCGTCTTCACCATCACCGGCTCGTGCTCGTCGGAAACGCGGTGGACGACGATCTCGCCGTCCTTTTCCAACTGCCACATGATGTCGCGCACGTCCTCGACGCGGTCCTTGTTGGTGAGCATCGAGCGCTTGTCGATCTTCAGCTCCACCCAGGCAGTGGCGATCCGCGCGTCTTCGGTCTTGAGGTTCGCATCCCGCCACTCCGCGCCGTGTCCGGTGAAGCGCTCTTTTCCGCTACCTGTGCTCTTGATGTCCATGTGCTTCTCCTTTGGCGAATGTCCTGGACGGCGTTCAGCCCTGATCAATCGTCCTTTGCGTCTTCCTGATCGGCAAGCCAGTCCTTCCAGTCCTCGCGCTTCTCGTCCATGATGTCCTGGATCACGTCGAACAGGTTCTCGTCGACGGTCTCGAGTTGCTTGAGCACGCCGGTCTCTTCCCAGATGGTATACAGCTCGACCGACGTCTTCAGGTTGACCTCCCAGGCCGTCGCCGTCGTGTTGAGCGTCGGCATCGGGATCGCGTTGCGCAACAGCTTCAGCGGCGCGTCGACCTTCGAGATGTTCGGGCCCCAGTCGGCGAAGTGGTCGCGGTTGATCATGTCGGGCGAGAGCTGGTTGCCGGTCGAGATCAGCTTCAGCATGACGCGGCTGAACGGGCGCAGCACGTTCTTCGCCGATTGCATGCCGTGCTTGATCGCCGTTTCGCGCATGAGCATGATGAGGCCGCCCGGGGAATTATCGAACGGGCAGCGCGCGGCGCAGGTGTAGCACTGGGCACAGGCCCAGATCTTTTCCTGCATCGCGTCGTAGATGCCTTCGAGATTTTCGGTCCACAGCAGCTGGACGATTTCTCGCGGACTGAAATCGTAATAATGGGCGGCGGGACAGGTCGCGGTGCAGATGCCGCAGTTGAGGCAGCCGTTCAGCTCGTGGTCGTAGCGAAGATCGGACTGGATGTCCTTGAAGATCTCCTCCAGCTTCGCCTGCGCGACCGGGGGCTTCTCGGATACCGGATCGCCGATGATGCTCTGAACCCGGGTGCTGGTGGCGTGCGACATGAGGGCTGGCGGGGGCTTCTCAGTACGTGAGGACCCTGCAGTCCTCTTCCATCACCTCTTCGATGAGGTGCGCGCCGCCGATGATGCCCTCGCATTCCGGGATCAGGTCTTCCTTCTTCATGTCGAAGAGATCGAGATTGGGGGAACAGCAATAGAACTTCACCCCGGCCTCGTGAGCGTCCTTGATGAAGTCATAGACCGATTTGGGCGAGCCGGGTTTCACGAAAAGTTTGTCGGCGACGCCCTTCTTCATCAACCGGCCTGCGGTGGCAGTGCAGATCACCTGCACTTCGTACTCCATGGAAGCCGCCACGGACGCCTGGAAAATCGGCGCGCCGAGCTCCTCGCCATTGCGCGGATCGGTGTTGGCCATCACGATGACTAGTTTCTTCGCCATGGTGTCGCCCTGCCTAACTTCCAAACTCCTTGGATCCGTCATCCGTGCTGCAATGCCGCAACCCCGAGATCGATGCAATCCAAATCCCGCCGCTCAGTATATTAGCCTTTTCTAAAATAGCAAGGTTCACGACTCGCGCACAAAAACAAACGGATTTCGCTGTCACACTCGCAAAACGAGGCGTCTCTCCAAAACAATCAATTTAGCGAGTTGCGAACCTCGCCCATTGACCTGGATCAAACGCGCGAACGCTCTTGCGAAGCGGCACGGTTAGCGAACAAGGACCGCCGGCATGAAGTGCGTCAGTCGCTCGCGCCTTCCATCCAACCGGTCAGCTGGATCAGGCCCGTCATGATCGGGACGAGAGCGTCCTCGAGCGCACGCTGCGTCTGGCGAAGCTTTGCGAGCTCGGCGCCTGCATTGACCGGCGACTCCTCGAACTCCATGATGAGGTCCTCGACCATCGCCACCTTGAGCCCCGGGTGCCCGGCAAATCCCAGCGCACGTTTCCCGATCTGCCACAGCGCCGGGCGCATCGATTCGTCGCGGGCGAGCACCGCCGCTTCCTGCGGAGGAACCGGCCGGTCGCGCATGTAGATCGCGAGCGGATAGGTCTCGGGCAAGTAACCGTTCAGCGCGGTATCGGCGGTGCGCCGCGCGGAGGTCACTTCGAAGGTGAGCGGCGCGGCTTCCGACCGTCCGCCCGCGGCCAAGGCGAGGATCTGCGCGCCCAGCCCGATGCCGATCACCGGCCACTCGTTCGCGAGGCAGACCTCAGCGAGCGCGACTTCCTGCGCGAGCGTGGGAACGTCGCGAGTGCCAGCGGAACCCCACGGACCGCCGCCGAGCAGGACCAATCCGTCGGCCATCTCTTCCGCCTTCGGCAATGTCTTCTTTTCGGTAAACGGCCGGTAGTAGCTGAAACGTATGTTTCGCCCTTCGAGGTGGTCCTCGATCAGCCCGAGGAATTCGGCCGATGTGTGCTGAATGACGTGAACCCGCTTCATCGCCCGGGCGTCGATGCGCCGCCGGAGGATCGAGCGACGAGGCCGATCATGCCGGGGCGGTGGCGACCGCGGCCTCGATCGCCGCGCGGAAATCGCCCGGCGACACCGTCAGCAGACCGACCCTCGTCTGCGCGAAGAAGCGCTCGATCGCCGCGCCGACCTGGTCGACCGGCACGTTGCGCAGCGCCGCCTCGAGATCGAGCACGGTGCGCGGCGGCGTGACGAAAAAATCGCCGGTGATAAGCACCTCGCGCACGCGGTCGCGCCCCGGTCCTTCGAGCCGGACATGGGCGGTGACGGTGCCCCCGGCGCCGGTGTGGCTCGCAGTGAGCACGCCCTGCCCCGCGCCAGGATCGTCGATTTCCGCGACGAACGCGTCGGTTCCGATTTCCTCGTCGTAGTATCTCGCGGCCGAGGCTTCCTCCTCGGTGGTGATGGATCCCTTCACCGCAGTGATGCCCAGGCGCTCCGTGAAGCCCGCAAGCAATGCATCCTGGATCTCGTCGATGGCCGGCGCGGCGCCGAGCAGTTCCTTCAGCGTCACCACGCGTTGCGCTGCGGAATCGAGCGCGCGCTTGGCGAGCTTGGCTTCGGGAACATTGAGCGCCGCGATCATGTCGGCGGGGTTCATGTCCACGAGCACGGTGCCCTGGTAGAACAAGGTGTCTTCGTCGAAGAATCCGCCGGTGCCGCTGATCTTGCGCCCTTCGACCTCGATGTCGTTGCGCGGCCGGTATCTTGCATTCACGCCGAGCTTGCCGAGTCCTGCCGCCGCGGCCTCGCAGATCTCGCGCGCGAGGTCTGCGAGAGACGCGATGCCCAGCGTCGAGCGATCGAACACCAGTTCCCAGCCGAGCTGGCCCTCGTCGAAATAGATCGCGCCGCCGCCGGTGATCCGGCGCACGACGCCGATCCCGCGGCTGCGGCAGTAATCGAGCCTGATCTCGCGCGACAGTGCCTGGTGCCGGCCGATGAGCGCAGTCGGCGGAAAGCGCAGGAACCGGATCGTGTCCGGAATCTTCCCCTCCTTGCGCGCCTCGATCATCGCCTGATCGAAAGCGATCTGTCGCCGCCCGTCGCGAATTCCGGTGTCGATCACCCGGAACGTCTTCGCCATGGGCTCAGTGCTTGCGCTCGACGATGCGCAGCTGGCGGCGGATCTTGCCGAGGTCGCGCTTGTTGGGCTGAAACGGGAAACTCGCGATGTTCGACGGCGGCGAATCGCCGTACGGTCGGTCGCAGGCGGAAATGTCTTCTGCGAACTTCCCCGGACAGCCGGAGGTGCGGAATGCGATTCCCGCGTCGATCACCTCGTCGAGATCGCTCTGCGGAAACCCGAAATCGACCACGCGTCCTTCGCCGTCAAACTTCATGTGCTCCACGCGGACGCCGCGATAGTCGATGAGGTAGCGTCCGAGCTGCACCCGGCGCCACTGGTCGCGCGGCGTCGCCGGCAGATGATCCATCAGCGAGCCCTTCTCCGGAAAGAAGCAGAACATGTGGCTGTGCCCGCCGAGGTCCACGAGCCGCTGCACCAGCGCGAGCGCGTCGTATTCCGTCTCGCCCATGCCGACGATGATGTGCGCGCCGAACTTCTGCGGCCCGAAGATCTCGCGCGCGTCCATGAGAATTTCCCAGTACTTGCTCCAGGAGTGCGGCGACTGCACGCCTTTGCCGCGCGTGCGGTCGAAGATTTCCGGCGTCGCCGCATCGAGCGCAACGGTGAAGATATCGGCGCCGAGGTCGCGCAGGCGCTGCACGTCCTCGCGGGTCATCGTTGTCGGATTGGACAGGATCGACACCGGGATCGCCGCC
>JBGPTG010000169.1:0-7669 GCA_041490545.1 Gammaproteobacteria bacterium | reverse complement strand
GTGCGTCGCGGAGCTGCCTCGGTCTAGGATCTGGTGTGCCGGTGTTGAGCCGGACCATTAACGTTCGTCAAGGGTTCTCCTTTCCGCGGCCGCGCCGCGTTGCCGATCTGGCCTTAGGGGTGTCTGTGGCGAGCCTCCTTGGTCGAGTCGATGAGGTCTATCGTGCGGCGCAGTTCACAGCGGCTTGACGCTCTGGCCGATGGCCCAGACAAAACCGGCGAACTCGCGCGCGAGCGCCACCACGATCTTGTTGCAGTTCAAGCCCCGTGCGGCCAGGCGCCGAAAGCGTGCGCACAGGCGCAGTTGCGCCTTCCAGGCCAAGTCGGTGGTGCTCTCCGCGAGCCCGGTTTGCCGTCGTGCGATGACCCAGGAGACACGCGCCGGGTGCGCGTAGGCCCAGGCGGCCTCGACGAGCGCGCGGCGCGCCGAGCTATTGCCCGCCTTGGTGATGGAGCCCTGGCGGCGTCGGCTGCCGGAGGAGTCCTCACTGGGAATCATGCCCAGGTATCCCATGAGCTTGCGCGCTGAGACAAAGCGCGTGAGATCCCCCAGTTCGGCGACGATCCTCACCGCGTGGATCACCGAGATACCAAGCAGCGCCTGCAGCGCACCCACCAGGGGCCGCCAGCGCCAGTGTTCCAGCTGCGCGCCGATCCCCTGCGCAAGGCGCTCAAGACGCGCCCCGGCCTCCTCGATCGCGCCCACGTACTCCTCGAAGGCGATCTGTTGGGCTGGGTCGGGCAACTTAAGGCCGGCGATCCAGCGCCGGTGCGCCGCGCTCCAGGCGGTCTTGCCGACGTAGCGGATCTCGTTCCGCAGCAGCAGCGCCTGCAGGCATTGCCTCGCCTGGCGCTGCATCGAGACGGCGTCCTCGCGCGTGCGTACCAGATCGCGCATCGCCTCGTCCTTCGCATCGGGCACGTAGATCCGCTGCAACTCCCCGGCACGCGCCAGCCGCGCGAGCATCAGGCAATCGCGCCGGTCGGTCTTCACCCGGTCACCGGCACGCCTTGGCGTCATCGAGGGCGACACCACCCTGCAGGCCAAGCCCTGGGCTCGAAGCCTTCGGTAAATCCAGAACCCGCACGGACCCGCCTAGTACACAAACGCCAGATCCCGGTGCACCGAGCGCAGTTTCCTCACCGCCCGATCCACCGATCCCGCCTCCCCGCCGATACGAGCGTAGTGCCGCGCTTCGCCCTCATCGGCCGTTGCCAGCTCGATCGATTCCTTGTGCACATCCATCCCTACAAACACAGTGCTAGACTTTCCCATGGCCTGCGTCCTGTTCTGGGTTGATACGACGCTCTCGTTCAACATGTGGCTCTGCGTGGTTCGCCACGTAACCCACGGTACGCCGGAGGCAGGCCGCCTCAAACTCGCGTTAAGCCATTCTGTCTAGCCCCTTCGAGCAGATACTGACACAAGGACTCAGCTTGGTGATCCCCATATGAAGCGCTTGTACATTGCTGTGATTGTAATGACAGCGTCCTGCGCTTCTCACCAGACAATCCCGGAGAACTGGAAACTACCTGCGTCAGTAGAAGGCGAAAAGTGTCCCGACATATCCGGCCACTACATGGATTCAGGGGAAGCAATAGATAAGAAGTCACATGTCTATTTGCAGTCTCATTGGTTCTTCGGGGAATACGAAAAATACTCCGTGCCACCAGGAAAATGGATGGAGATACGCCAAATCTTGATACGGCAAGAAGAGGCGAATCAATTAGAGATTGTGGCTATGTCTGACAGCGGCACTATAGAAGGAAAGCGGATACTGAAGAAGGAAAGCGGTGATTTTTCCTGCCAAGATGGATGGATAAGAATAACGGGATCAATCAGTTCCGGCACATCTGGTTCAATGGGGTACGCCAACTACATCCGGTCTTTTGCCAAAACGGACGGCTATCTGATAGAAAAGGAGGAGTACAACTCTTTCGGATTGATTTTGATCATTCCAATCGCTGGATCTGGCACACGTTGGTATAGGTTCTCGCGCGTTGAAGGTCGAGGTGATGAAGCGCCAGTTCACTAACTGTGCCCCTGATCTTGAAGGGGCTAACAATTCGCTGCAGGGTTGACGGCCCTGACGGGCCGCGCCCTGAGCTCAAACGTTAAAGGGCGCGATGACGATGCCGATACGTCGTTATACCCTCGCGTTTCCACGCAGTGTGGCAAAGAAACTAATCACGGCAGCTTGCGCTGCTTCCGTGACGGGTTGTTCGTCTGCTACATACAAGACATATGACGGTGTGGAACTATCCTCTTCAGAAATAGTGACGATCAATAACTCACCGCGATCCGCTTTCTGGTCGTTCACTGACATCTACAGTATCGACGGAATGCGCCTCAGACAGCAAGCAAACGCGATAGCTGCTTTGCCTGGCAAGCACTGGTATCAAGTGGTGGTTACCCGTCGCTCTAAAGCAGCGATGTTCTTCTTGCAAGATAACTTCTATCAAGAAGCAATCTGCGGCTTCATGCTGGCGGCTGGTCCCGGCACGACGTATACACTTGGAATAGTTGACAATGGCGGACTGGCTTCGACAAATGAGCACAATGTGTACAACGCATCACTCGGCATTGAAGAAGCTCCCGCCAATGGCGCTCCTAGCACAAGTCAGATTCCGACGGAGTGTGCCAGTCTTGACTTGATTAAACGCGGCCGATTTGAACGTCTCGAACCCATAGTCTCGAAGGGCTTTTTGTGCCGGGCCAAGACCGATTGCCAGGTTGAAGCTGCGGTGTGCAATAAGGAAGCCGGGTACACGTATGGGGTATGCCGCACCCCCTAACAATTCGCTGCAGGCTCGACGGCCCTGACGGGCCGCAGCCTGAGGTTAAACGCTAGGCAGCAGATTAGACGCCATGAAGTTGACGACGATCGTTGTTGTGTCAGTTTTGGTGTTCGCAGTTGTTGGTTTTGGGATTATGTCCTTGGTCGAGCGGGCCACAGAGAAGGAAAGGGAAGACTGCATGAAACAGTGTCGCGTCGCGGGCAAGGATTACGTATACACGACCGACTTTCCTCCCGAATGTCGTTGCATCAGTTCTCGGCAATCTCAGTAATGGTTGCCAATGCTGCCTAACCTTTCAATCCAGAGCGGACGGTCCGCGAGCCACCGCGCCGTGCGAAGGCCACGGCCGCGGCCCGCCGCTGATTTACGACGTTTGGGCAGCAGTCGAAACACTGAAACTTGCAGAGGCCGATCAATAAATCATGTGGAGGCAAGGATGACAACCGAACTCTTTTATCTCTTATTTACCGCGATTCTCACTGGGGTGCTTTGGATTCCTGTCGTCATAGGCTACGTATTGTCTCGCGGACCCCTTAAACCTTCCGACTACAAGGTCGCGCCGACATCGCCTCTCCCCGACTGGGTTAATCGCGCCAATCGCGCGCAGATTAACGCAGTCGAAAACTTCGCGATTTTCGCACCGGTTGTTCTGATCGCTCATGCAGTCGGGGTGTCAACTTCCATTACCGCGATTTCCGCTGCTGTCTACTTCTATGCGCGCGCCGCGCATGCCGTGATACACATCAGTGGATTCAGTCTCTTCAGGGCTCGTACCGTATTGTTTACGGTTGCCTGGGTCGCATTCGTCGCATTCGCAATTGAACTGCTACGACAAACGATATGAGGGAATTCGGCACCGATCCGCAGCCACCCAACCCTGCGCCGCAGCCGACGCCCGCAAGCGGCCGTGGGATGGCGAGCATCTGCTGACGCTGCAGGAGAAGCTCAATGCGTATCTCAGGTTCCTTGAATCGGGTGAGGTCTGTGATCGCTATCCATCTGCGAAAGGACGCGAGTTTGTGATTCAAGTTCCCGCAGTGTACCGATGTCAGAACCCGCAAGAACGCCTGTTTGTGGAGGTCTCATGAGTGAACGCCCGATGTACCACGAGGAAAGCCGCGCGCTGCAGGATGAGTTCGACACGCGGCGGCTCGCCGACCGGCTGGCCGACACGCTGCTGCGCTCCCGCTTCAACGACGAAGACCGGCAATTCATCGCAGAGCAGAGGATGTTCTTCCTGGCGACGACGGACGCGGAGGGGTTTCCCGACTGTTCGTACAAGGGCGGCGATCCCGGCTTCGTTCGCGTCCACGACGACAGCACCCTGGTCTTCCCGAGCTACGACGGGAACGGCATGTTCAAGAGCCTGGGAAACATCCGCGCCAACCCCGGAGTGGGCCTCCTTTTCCTGAACTTCGAGCAGCCGAAGCGCCTTCGCGTCAACGGAACCGCGACGGTAAGCTCCGACGACCCGCTGATGAAGGAGTTTCCCGGAGCCCAGCTGCTGGTGCGGGTCAGGGTGCACCAGATATTCCCCAACTGCCCCCGCTACATTCATCGAATGCAGATGCTGGAGGCGTCTCCCTACGTTCCGTGCGAGGGCCGCACGCCGCCGATACCCAAGTGGAAGACTTTTCCCCAGTTCAACGAGGTTCTTCCCGCGGGCGATCCCGCGCGTTCGCAGGACAAGAAGGAATGAAGGATCTGTCCTTTCGACCTCCGCCGGTCCCAACGCCCTCGGCCGTTTACCGCTTCGGCACCGTCCACAGATAGAGCGTGCTCGCCCCGGCTTGAACGGTTTTCTCCGGCGGCCAGGCGTCGCCGAAGCCGTAGCGATGCGCGACGATGCGCGTGCCGGGCTTCAGCTCCTTCAGCAGCTTCGGCAGCAGGCGGCGGTTGAGCGATTCGAAGAGGAACAGCGTCACCACCGTCGCCTCGCCGATATCCGCCTCGAACAGGTCGCCGCGCACGAAGCGCACGCGCGCCTCGACCCCGGCGCGCCTTGCCTGGTATACCGCCATGCGCAACGGGGCCGGGTCGATTTCGACGCCGACGCCGCGCGCACCGAACTCGCGCGCCGCGGCGATGACGATGCGCCCGTCGCCGCAGCCGAGGTCGTAGACCACGTCCCCGGACCCGGTGCCGGCGAGCCGGAGCATCCCGGTGACGGCCTCGTCGGTGCTCGGGAAATACGGCACCTCGGGGTCGAACGCCGGTGCGACACCGTCGGTGAGCCGGGTGTCGCCGAGTGCGGCGCAGCCCGACACGAGCAGCGCGAGGCCGAGAAGAACGAACCGAACGAACCGGGGACAGACCACAGTTTTCGCTATTGCGCGATCATGGCTACGACCTGGAAACCGTGGTCTGTCCCCGGTTTTTGAGCCAGTTCGCGAGCAGCAGCAGCGCGCCCACGCCGAGCACACCCAGTCCCACGAGCGCATGGGCGCGGTGATACGCGAGGCTGGCGTAGAGGAGGTACGCGCAGCTCAGCACGAAAATCCCCGGCACGACCGGGTAGCCCGGCACGCGGAACGGCCGCGGCGCCTCGGGCTCGCGCACCCGCAGGACGAAGAGCGCAATCCCGGTCAACATGAAGAATCCCCAGAATACCGGCAGCGAATATTCCACCAGGCTCTTGAACCCGGCGTTCTGGAACGCGCCGAACGCGACCAGCGCCAGCGCGATCGCGCCCTGCGCGAGCACCGCCGAGCGCGGCGAGCCGCTCGCCCCGTCCCAGCGCGCGAGCGCGCCGAACATCGGCCAGTCTCGCCCGAGCGCGTAGTTCGAGCGCGCGCCGACGATCATCGAACCGTTCACCGAGGTGAGCGCGGCGATGGCGATCATCACCGATATCAGTTTTTCTCCCGCGCTTCCCCAGACGCGCTTCAACAGGTCGGCGGCGACCGCGTCGGAGCGCGTCATCGCCTCGTAGCCCAGCCCCTTCAGGTAAGCGACGTTCACCAGCACGTAAAGCACGGTGACGATGCCGATCGACAGCAGCAGCGCGCGCACCATGTTGCGCTTGCGGTCGCGCACCTCGGCGGAGATGTAGGCGGCGTCGTTCCAGCCGCCGTAGGTGAAGAGCACGAACACCATCGCGGACCCTACGCCAGCGCCCATGTACCAGGGCCGCGAATCGGCGCCGGCCGGCGCCGCGGGAGCGGCATCGGGAGCGAGCCACAGGCCCGCGACCACGATGAGCGCGAGCCCGCCGCATTCGAGGAAGGTAAAGACGTTCTGCGTCACCTTGCCTTCGCGGATCCCGGCGTAGTTGACCGCCGTCAGCACCGACACAATCAGCACCGCCCAGACCGCCGAAGAGTGCGGCCCGAGGTTGACCACGCGCGACATGTAGTCACCGAAGAGATACGCGAACACCGCGATCGAGCCGGCGACGACCACCGTCATGCGCGCCCAGCCGTAAAGGAAGGCGAGCGAGCGCCCGTAGGCGCGGCCGATGAAGTGGTACTCGCCGCCCGCCGACGGGAACGCGGTGGCGAGCTCGGCGTAGCATAGCGCGCCGACCAGCGAAAACACCCCGCCGCCGACCCAGACGGCGACGAGCAGCGCCGGGCTCTCCACCGCGCCGGCGACGATCGAAGGCGTGCCGAAGATTCCGGCGCCGACGATGAGGCCGACGATGATCGCGGTGGCGTCGCCCAGCGACAGAACCTGCGCCGGGCCTGAGGATTGCTGCGACGGGCTTTGCGGTGGATTCATCTAGAGTTCCAGAAATTGCCGGGTGTGGGAGTTGCGCCTGCGCAGGTCGGCGAAGCACGCCTCGAGCGGCAGGTCGAAGACGCGCTGCGCGGCACGGGCACGGGCCTGGAGCTCGCTCCATGCGATGCGCGCCGGTCCCTCGCGCAGCGCGAACGCGATGATGTTGTCCTCTTCCTCGGCGAGCAGCAGCACGGGGCGGCGGCCGAAGCTCGTTTCGATGCGCTTGCACCAGGTCTCGATGCGTTTGTCGTCCGACATGAAGTTGGCCACCAGCACGCCACCGGGGCGCAGCGCCGCAACGGCACTATCGTAGAAGGACGACGTGCACAAGGCTTTTGCCGGACGGCCGTTGACGAAACCGTCCACGACCAGCACGTCGCAGCTCGCCGGCCGCTGCGGCACGACCTCGGCGCCATCTCCGATCACGATTGCGAGGCGCGCGTCTTCTTCGGGAAAATGAAAATACTTGCGTGCTACGGTGAGCACGCCCGGGTTGATCTCCACGACGGTGACCCGGGTGCGCGGCATGCGCTGATGGACGAAGCGCGCCATCGATCCTCCGCCCAGGCCGATCATGAGCACCTCGCGCGGCCTGGGGCAGAACAGGAGAAATGCGAGCATGGCGCGCACGTAGTCGAGCTCGATCCGGTCCGGGGCGTCCAGGCGCATCGCGCTCTGGATGGCGTTGCCGCCGATCTGCAACACGCGCACGCCGTCTTCCTCGACGATCTCGATCGCCTGGCCGGCGCCCAGCCAATCCCGCAGGCGCTTCACGGGCCGGGTTTCTGCGCCGCCGCGAGCACCGCGGGCATGGGAATCTGCACCGTGCCGTGGTCCTGGAATCCGGCGGCAGCCTTGCCGACCGCTTCGCGGATCGCGGCCAGCGCCTGCGGGACTTGAGCCTGCAGCAGCGCGCGGGTCCTTACGGTCCCGCCGAGAAAGGCGAGGAACAGCGTCGCCGGATCGCTGAAGCGCCACACCTGGGTGACCCGGTTGACCCTCACCTTGCCGAACCCGGCGACCTTCAGCACGTTCTCGCACTCCTGGCCGTCGGCGAAACGGAAGAACGGCGGCCCTGGCGGCAGCCCCGCGTCGGGATTGCCGTGCGCGCGCACCGCGTCGAGGACGATGCCGAATCCGAGCGCCTCCTC
>JBGPTG010000168.1:0-7701 GCA_041490545.1 Gammaproteobacteria bacterium | reverse complement strand
TTCGTGAGGTTTGTCGCGCTTGCTCTCATGCTGTCGTTCCCGGCAATCGACGCGCGTGCCCAGTCTTCAACGGCGGATCTCTATGTGGTCGTGCTGGCCACCGTGGCGAACACGTTCCAGCGGCCCGCCACTCCGCTGCCCGAAGGCTTGCGGGACAAGTCGGTCTATTGGCGGCGGGTGAGATCAGGAGATGTGGTCAGCTATCAACTGGGTCTCGGCTTCTTCGATACTCGCAGCGACGCAGAGCGCGCGCAACAGCAGCTTGCGGCGAGCTTTCGCGAAGCGCACGCTTTTTCGGTGAGTTCCGCGGAACGCGACAACGTGCTGAAAGCCCAGCAACAAGCGAGGCTTGCACCGGTACCTGCGCCGCCCGCCGAGGATATCTTCCTGGCATTGCCCCCTCAAGCGGCGACGGCCGAGAGTGACTGGTACTTGAATCCCGCCGCAACTCCTGCGGCGACCGCTCCGGCGTTGCCCCCTCAAGCGGCGAGCTCCAATCAATTTTCCGTCTATATCGCTACCGAGGAGTACGTGTGGAAGGAGTTCTTAGCCAATGGTTCGCAAGCGCTCAAGGAACAAGGCACCCTGTTCGGTATCGGCTTTGCCTTTTATCATGAGTTCAGAAACCATATGACCATCAAACCTGGCGTCGAGATCTTTGGCGGCTCAACGAATTATGATGGCCAAACCCAGAGCGGAACCCCCGCGACCACGACGGTGGGCTATTCAGGTATCAAGCTAGGTGTGGACGGCGGGTATCGTTTTCGTAGTTCTGAGAGCGTCTTCCTTGAACCTTTCGGAGGTATTGGCATACGAGCATGGACACGTGACATAAAGAACGGAACGACTTCCACAGGTTCGCCTAGCCTCGGGTACAAGGAGGACTGGACCACAGTGATGGCGCGTCTGGGTCTGCGCATGGACGCCTCTACGCTCTTCTTTGAAGCCGCTGTCCGATATTCGATCTATAACGAAAATACAGTCCGCTTGAGCGAGGCAGGGCTCGGTTCAGACCTCACCTTGTATCCGGGAAAACAACCCTCCTTTTTCGGAGAAGTGGGTGTGAAAGCCAGCAAATTCAAAGGGAGCGTTTATTACGAGACGCTTTCCTTCTCTAAGTCGGACTCGGTTTATGCGGGCGGCGGGATCTATGCATACCAGCCCAAATCAACTGCAACGATGGTCGGCATTCGATTGGGAGCGGCGTTTTAGATGAAAAGCAGTTCGGTAACTGGGTGCACCCATTGACTGGCTACAGCACAACGCAGTGGTAAGCAATTCGTAGAAGCGCAGCAGGAGAGGGAGTGAATCTCGGCTGCTACGTCGATGGGTAAGTCCCCCGCCGCCGCCTTTGCGGTCCACCGACTACCGCAAGCGCTGAGACTCAGACCGCAGAAACAAAAACGCGCCAGCGCCTAACCGGCGCCGACGCATTCGCCCTCCTCGCGGAGGAAAATCCCGAAACCCCGCCTACATTTGCCCGAGCATCGTCTCCGCGCCGCTGACTTCGTACTTGCCCGGCGCTTCGATGTTGAGTTTTTTCACGACGCCGTTCTCGACCAGCATCGAGTAGCGCTGCGAGCGCACGCCCATGTTGCGCGCGGTGAGGTCGAGTTCCAGGCCGAGCTTCTTGGTCCACGCGGCGCTGCCGTCGCCGAGCATGCGAACCTTGCCGCCGGCCTTCTGGTCGCGGCCCCAGGCGGCCATGACGAAGGCGTCGTTGACGGCGACGCACCAGATCTCGTCGACCTTCTTCGCCTTCAGCTTGTCGAAGTTCTTCACGTAGCTCGGCACGTGCTTGGCCGAGCAGGTCGGCGTGTAGGCGCCGGGGAGGGCGAAGATCACGATCTTCTTGCCCTTCGCCGCCTCGGCGACGCTCAAGTCGTGCGGATTGATCGGGCAACCCGCCTGGGCGTCGTATTCGGTGGATTCGGAAAGCTTGGCGTCGGGCAGCGCGTCGCCGACTTTGATGGTCATCGTGGTCTCCATTCGTTGCGGTTTTTTTGGAGGGGCTAGCATCGCGCAGATGCCGGTTAAAGTCAAAGAACGGCTTCGCTGGCTCGCGAGACAACGCATGCTTCCCGGGAGTTTCTCAAGACCGCTTGCCGGCCGGGAGAGGGCTGGCTATATTGCCCGTCATGCAGAGCGCCGCCGAAGCCCTCCAGGACCACCCGCTCAATCTCGGCGAGGTGCTGCAGGCGCTGGTCGCCGAGGGCCTGGTGCCCAGGGCCGAGGCCGACAAGCTGATCGCCGACCGCAGGCTGCGACGCGCCGACCACCATCCGCTCGCGGTGGTCGCCGACCAGAAATGGCGCTCGCAGAAGCCCCCGCAGAAGATCCTGTCGCTGGAGTGGCTCACCGAGTGGCTCGCGGCGCAGACCGGCATGGAGTATTTCCACATCGATCCGCTGAAGATCAATTTCGCGGCGGTCACCGAGGTGATGTCGAGCCACTACGCCGCGCGCTTCAAGGTCCTGCCGGTGCAGGTGAACACGCGCGAGGCGGTGATCGCCACCGCCGAGCCCTACGTGAAGGACTGGGAGAAGGAACTGAAGCAGATGCTGCGGCTGGAGATCCGCCGCGTGCTCGCCAATCCCCTGGACATCAGCCGCTACCAGGTCGAGTTCTACAACCTCGCGAAATCGGTGAAGAGCGCCGCGCAGAAGGGCGAGCAGCGCAGCGGCATCGGCAACTTCGAGCAGCTGGTCGAGATGGGCCAGACCAACAAGCAGTTCGACGCCAACGACCAGCACATCGTCCACGTGGTCGACTGGCTGTGGCAGTACGCCTTCGACCAGCGCGCGAGCGACATCCACATGGAGCCGCGCCGCGAGGTCGGCGAGGTGCGCTTCCGCATCGACGGCGTGCTGCACCCGGTGTACCAGATTCCGATGCCGGTGATGGCCGCCATGACCTCGCGCATCAAGATCCTCGGGCGCATGGATGTAGTTGAAAGGCGCCGGCCGCAGGACGGGCGCATCAAGACGCGCACCGCCGACGGCCAGGACGTGGAGCTGCGCCTGTCGACGCTGCCCACCGCCTTCGGCGAGAAGCTGGTGATGCGCATCTTCGATCCCGAGGTGATCGTCAAGGACTTCGCCGAGCTCGGATTTTCGGAGGACGACAAGACCCGCTGGAACCAGATGATCCAGCAGCCGAACGGCATCGTCCTGGTGACCGGGCCCACCGGCTCGGGGAAGACCACGACGCTGTATTCGACGCTCAAGATGCTGGCCACGCCCGAGGTCAACGTGTGCACCATCGAAGACCCGATCGAGATGATCGAGCCCGCGTTCAACCAGATGCAGGTCGCGCACAGCATCGAGCTCGGCTTCGCCGAGGGCGTGCGCGCGCTGATGCGCCAGGACCCCGACATCATCATGGTCGGCGAGATCCGCGACCTGGAAACCGCGGAGATGGCGGTGCAGGCGGCGCTCACCGGGCACCTGGTGTTCTCTACGCTGCACACCAACGACGCGGCGAGTGCGATCACGCGGCTGCTCGAACTGGGCATCCCGCCGTACCTGCTCAGCTCGACCATCCTCGGCGTGATGGCGCAGCGCCTGGTGCGCACGCTGTGCAAACATTGCAAGGAGAAGGTGTCGTTCGAGTCTGGCCGCGACGGCGACGTGAACTGGGAGGATTTCGTCGCGCCCTGGAAGGCGAAGCGGCCGCCGCACCTGTACCATGCTGTAGGCTGTCTCGAGTGCCGCAATACCGGTTACATGGGACGCATCGGCCTGTACGAGATCCTGCTGCTCTCGGCGGAGGTCAAGAAGCTGATCCACGCCGAGGCCGACCTCGCCAGGATCCGCGAGATCGCGTACAAGGAAGGCATGAAGCCGCTTCGCATCAGCGGCGCGCTGAAGGCGGCGCAGGGGCTGACGACGCTGGAGGAAGTGCTCAAGGTCGCGCCGCCGCCGGGTCAGGGCTAGAATCCGGACGACCGGCGGCGCGAAAATCGTGCGCCGCCTGTTTCAAAGCCCCGACCTCGGCTGACGCCTCGGTTTCCCCGTCGGTGCTGGAATTGCGGCAGACCGGCCGCGGCCAGTGCTTATTTCTCCGTGGTGCAGGCCCACACGGCGATCTTGCATTCGCCGCCGCATTTCTGGAGTGCTTTCCGCTCGACGATTTCCCGCGAGGCGCCGGTTTCCCGGACGAACTTCCCGGGCTTTTCGGCGATCGCGCCGCAGCTGTCGCGGAAGGTCTTGATCACGTCGCAATCGCCGCACTGGCGAAACGCCTCGGTTTCGGCGTCGCGCTTTGTTTTCAGGTCTACGGCGTAGCCGAAAACGCCGGACTTGCTGTTGTAGGCGATCGAGCCCCACAGCTGCCGTTTGCCGACGCGCGCCCCGGAGGCGTCGGTTGCGAGCACGGCAAAGGCAAGCAGGGCGCAGGCAATCGCGATGGTTCTCATGGCAAGGTCCTTATTTTGTCAGTGCGCGCATGGCGCGATCCAGGCCTTCGATGGTGGTCGGATACATGCGCCCGCCCATGATTTCCCGGAGGACGCCGATCGACTGCCGGTAGTTCCAGAGTTCCTCGGGCTCCGGGTTCAGCCAGGCGGCCTTCGAATACACCTCGAGGATGCGCCGCATCCACACTTCGCCCGACTCGTCGTTGGAATATTCGATCGAACCGCCCGGCTGCAGGACTTCGTAGGGGCTCATGGTCGCGTCGCCGACGAACACGAGTTTATAGTCGTTGCCGTACTTGTGCAGGATGTCGAAGGTGCGGATGCGCTCGGAATTGCGCCGGTGGTTGTCCTTCCACACGTAGTCGTAGAGGCAGTTGTGGAAGTAGAAGTACTCGAGGTGCTTGAACTCGGTCTTCGCCGCGCTGAAGAGTTCCTCGCACAGGCGGATGTGGTCGTCCATCGAGCCGCCGATGTCGAGGAACATCAGCACCTTCACCGCGTTGTGGCGCTCGGGCCGCATCTGCAGGTCGAGCCACCCGGCGTTGCGCGCCGTTCTGTCGATGGTCAGGTCGAGGTCGAGCTCGTCGGGCGCGCCGTCGCGCGCGAACTTGCGCAGGCGGCGCAGCGCCACCTTGATGTTGCGCGTGCCGAGCTCGACCGAGTCGTCGAGGTTGCGGTACTCGCGCGCATCCCACACCTTCACCGCGCTGCGGTTGCGCGACTTGTCCTGGCCGATGCGGATCCCCTCCGGGTTGTAGCCGTAGGCGCCGAAGGGCGAGGTGCCGGCGGTGCCGACCCACTTGTTGCCGCCCTGGTGGCGTGCTTTCTGCTCCTCCAGGCGCTTTTTCAGCATCTCCATCAGCTTGTCCCAGCCGCCGAGGGATTCGATCATCGCCTTTTCTTCTTCCGACAGATTCAGCTCGGCCTGCTTCAACAGCCATTCGAGCGGCACGTCGAACTCCACCCCGGCGAGCGACTCGATGCCCTTGAAGAACTCGCCGAAGGCGCGGTCGAACTTGTCGAAGTTCTGCTCGTCCTTCACCAGCGCGAGGCGCGAGAGGTAGTAGAACTCGTCGATCGAAGGCGAGATCACCCCTTTCTGCATCGCCTCCAGCAGGGTCAGCCACTCCTTGATCGAGACCGGGACCTTGTGGTCCTTGAGCTTGAGGAAGAAATTGGAAAGCATGAAAAACGGAGCGGGATCGGGGGAACGAGTTCCTCAACCCTAGTTTCTCTGGCGCGACATGAAAATCAGCCGCTCGAAGAGGTGCACGTCCTGCTCGTTCTTCAGCAGCGCGCCGTGCAACGGCGGGATGATGGTCTTGCGGTCCTTGCTCCTCAGCGCCTCGGCCGGGATGTCCTCGGCGAGCAGCAGCTTCAGCCAGTCGAGCAGCTCGGAGGTGGAGGGTTTCTTCTTCAGCCCGGGCACCTCGCGCACCTCGAAGAACGCCTCCAGCGCCTCGCGCAAGAGCGACTTCTTCAGCCCGGGGAAGTGCACGTCGACGATTCTCTCCATCGTTTCCTTGTCGGGGAAGCGGATGTAGTGAAAGAAGCATCTGCGCAGGAACGCGTCGGGAAGCTCCTTTTCGTTGTTCGAGGTGATGAAGACGAGCGGCCGGTGCTTCGCCTTGACGAGTTCGCGCGTCTCGTACACGTAGAACTCCATGCGGTCGAGCTCGCGCAGCAGGTCGTTGGGAAACTCGATGTCGGCCTTGTCCACCTCGTCGATCAGCAGCGCTACCGGCGACTCCGCGGTGAACGCCTGCCACAGCGTGCCCTTGACGATGTAGTTGCGGATATCCTGCACGCGCGGGTCGCCGAGCTGCGAGTCGCGCAGGCGGCTGACCGCGTCGTACTCGTACAGGCCCTGCTGCGCCTTGGTGGTCGACTTGATGTGCCATTCGAGGAGCGGCAGGCCGAGCGCCTTGGCGACCTCGACGGCGAGCATGGTCTTGCCGGTGCCGGGTTCGCCCTTGATGAGCAGCGGACGCTCGAGCGCGATCGCGGCGTTGACCGCGAGGGTCAGGTCTTCGGTGGAAACGTAGGCGGCGGAGCCGTTGAAGCGCATCGGGTAACCCTCGGAAACCGGTCTGTGAGCAGCCATTCTATAACGTAGCCCGCTGCGTATACGTAGCCCGCTGCGTATTGCCCCCCGAGCGCGCCTGCTGCAGAATCCGCCGGTGCGACTTGCGGCAATATTTCTCCTTTGTGCCTGCGCGACGGCGGCGTGGGCCCGGACCGTCGCCATCGATGTGGGCCACTACACCGGGGAGCCCGGCGTCATCAGCGCCTACGGCCGCCCCGAACTGGAATTCAACCGCGAGCTGGCGCTCGACATCCGCGCGGCCGTCGAGGGCCGCGGGCTCACGACCCGCCTGATCGGCGCCGACGGCTCGATGGCGAAGCTTGCGGCGCGCGCCGCGGCCGCGGCGGGGGCCGACTTCTTCCTGTCGGTGCACCACGACTCGATGCAGCCGCAGTTCCTGCAGACCTGGGAACACGAAGGCACGCTGCGCCGGTTCAGCGAGTCGCAGTCGGGGTTTTCGCTGTTCGTTTCGCGCAAGAACGCCGCGTCGGGGCGAAGCCTTGCCTGCGCCTCGGCGATCGGCGCGGAAATGCGCGCGGTGGGCTTCGCGCCTTCCCTTTACCACGCCGACCCGATCCGGGGCGAGTCTAAGGCCTTTGCCGACCGCGCCAACGGCGTGCATTACTACGACAACCTCGTGGTCCTGAAAACGGCACGCATGCCGGCGGCGCTGCTCGAGGCCGGTGTGATCGTCAATCGCGACGAGGAGCAGCGCATGCGCATGCCCGAGACCCGGCAGCGGATCTCTGCGGCGGTGGCGCAAGCGCTGGAGCGGTGTTTACCGCGAAGTGACAAGCGCGGCAGTCCGGCAAAGTGATCGATTCAGGGCCCGCGCGTTGAACCGCGCTTCGCGCCGGTTCAACGCGCGGAGTTGAAGCGGCACGGCGTGCCCGCTTCAACAGGTTTTGACCGTGATGAAGACCTTCGTATAGAATTGCGCGGTTTTCCGAAAGCTCCACTCACGAGAAAGAACAATGAGAATCGCACTCGCTTCGCTGCTCCTCGCCGCGATGTTGCCCGCGCAGGCGCAGACGCCCGGCAGTGCCGAGGCCGCCAGGTCCAAGGTGTCGATGTGTATTGGCTGCCACGGCATTCCCATGTACAGGACCGCATATCCGGAGGTGTACTCGGTGCCGATGATCGCCGGGCAATCGCCGGATTACATCGTCAAGGCGCTGCAGGCGTATCGCGCGGGTGA
>JBGPTG010000167.1:0-7713 GCA_041490545.1 Gammaproteobacteria bacterium | reverse complement strand
TTCGGCAAGGGCGTGGACATCAGGTACGTCTGGAACGTGATGGACTTCGGCTACAAGGCCGAGGAAGTCCTGTGGATGGCCGAGCGCGGGCTGCTCACCGTCGCTTATCAATCGACGAGCTACCTCACCGAGCGCGTGCCCGAGCTCGAGTTCGTGGATCTGCCTTTCCTTTTCGAAAGCCTGCAGCAGGCGCGAACCGCGATGGACGGGAAGCTCGGCGCGTACCTCAGCCGCAGGATCGAGGAGCGCATCCCCGGCTACCGCATGCTCGGCTATTTCGAGAACGGCTACCGTCATATTTCGAACGGCCTGCGGCCGGTGCGTTCGCCCGCGGACCTGAAGGGGATGCGCATCCGTTCGCTGCCGAGCCTGATGCACAGCCGTACCTACGAGCTGCTGGGCGCGATCCCGATGATCATGGACCTCAAGCCCGCGATCGCAGCGATCGCCTCCGGCGAGGTCGATGCGCAGGAGAACCCGCTCGCCAACACCGTAGATTACCGCGTGCACAAGGTGCACCGCTATCACACGCTCACGGGGCACAGCTACCTCTCGCGCGGCATCTACTGCAACCGCGCGGCCTTCGAGAGCTGGCCGCAGGCGCTGCAGGCGGCGATGGGAGGGGCGGTGCGCGAGGCGATCCTCGCGCAGCGCGAGCTTGCCGTGCGCGAAGAGGAGGTCGCGAGGGACGCGATCGTCGCTGCCGGCGGCGAAGTGGTCGAGCTCACCCCACGCGAACGTGCGGCGTTCGTCGCTGCGGTGAAGCCTTTGCACGACGAGGCGCGGTCGCGTTTTGGTGATATGTTCGCCTTGCTGGAATAGGGGAGGAGCCATGCGCGCGTTCATCCGGACATTGGCAATCGCGGGCCTCGCGCTCGCGGCACCGCTTGCAGGCATGGCCCAGGAATACCCGGCGCGCACGGTTCGCGTCGTCGTGCCTTTCACCCCGGGCGGCGGCACCGACATCGTCGCGCGCCTGCTCGCGCAACACCTGACGCAGCGGCTCGGGCAGAGTTTCGTCGTCGAGAACCGGCCGGCGGGCTCCGGAATCGTCGGGGCGGACTACGTCGCAAAGGCCCAGGCCGACGGCTACACGCTGCTGTTCGCCTTTTCGTCGCTCGCGAGCAGTGCGAAGCTCGTCAGCAAACTTCCCTACGACCCTGTCGGGGATTTCGCGCCGATCACCCTCGCGACGACTTCGCCCCTGCTCCTCATCGTGTCTGCGTCGGTGCCGGCAAAGGACGTGAAGGAGTTCATCGCCTACGCGCGTGCCAATCCGGGGAAACTCAACTACGGCTCTTCCGGCCCGGGAAGCTCGCCGCACCTGGCGACCGAACTCCTCATGTCGCTCACCGGCGTCAAACTCACGCACATCCCGTACAAGGGGATCGCTCCCGCGATCACCGCGCTCCTCGCCGACGAAGTGCAGTTTTCCATCGTTCCCATCGCCGTGGGCATGCCGCACGTCAAAGCAGGGAAGCTGCGCGCGCTCGGCACCGGCGGGCCGCAGCGCTCCGCCGCCACGCCGGAGATTCCGGCGGTCGCCGAGTCCGGGTTGACGGAATTCGAAGCGACAGGCTGGTGGGGAGTGCTCGCGCCGGCCAGGACGCCGCGTGCGGTGGTGAATTTGTTGAACAGGGAGATCCGCGCCGTGCTCGACATCGCCGAAGTCAGGCGCAGCCTCGTCGACCAGGGCATGGACCCGGCCGGCGGCACACCCGAGCAGTTCGGGGCCCTGATCAGGGCTGACATGGACAAGTGGGGCGATATCGGCGTGCGTCTGGGGGTCAAGCTGGATTGACGCCGGTAGTCCCGGCTCTCGCCATCCTCCGTGACACGTTTCGACTACGATCTCTTCACCATCGGCGCCGGCTCGGGCGGCGTGCGCGCGAGCCGCATGGCGGGCCAGTTCGGCGCGAACGTGGCGATCGCCGAGAACCACCGCATCGGCGGCACCTGTGTGATCCGCGGCTGCATTCCCAAAAAGCTGTTGTCCTATGCCGCGCACTACGCCGAAGACCTGGAGGACGCGCGCGGCTACGGCTGGAGCATCCGGGGCGCGGCGTTTTCCTGGCCCGCGCTGATCGCGAACAAGGACAGCGAGATCGCGCGGCTCTCCGGCATCTATGCCGACGCGCTCACCGGGGTGGGCGTCGACGTGATCGAGGGCACCGCGAAACTGCTCGATGCGCACACCGTGGCGATCGGCGAGCGCCGCGTCACGGCAGAGAACGTGCTCGTCGCCACCGGCGGCTGGCCGGCCAAGCCGGCGATCCCCGGCATCGAGCACGCGATCACCTCGAACGAGGCCTTTGAACTCGCCGAGCTGCCGCGGCGCGTGCTGGTGGTGGGCGGCGGCTACGTCGCGGCGGAGTTCGCCGGCATCTTCAACGGGCTCGGTGCCTGGGTGACTGTGTCCTATCGCGGCGAGCAGATCTTGAGGGGGTTCGACGACGACGTGCGCCGCCACCTGCACGACGAGATGGGCAAGAAGGGCGTGCGCATCCTGCTGAAGAGCGAGGTGTCGCGCATCGACCGTAGAGCCGACGGCACGCTAGACGTGACCATGAGCGGCCTCCCTGGCGACACCCTCGCTTGCGACGCGGTGATGTTCGCGACCGGCCGCAGGCCCAACACTGCGCATCTTGGCCTGGTGGAGGCCGGCGTCAGGCTGGACGACGAGGGCGGCGTAATGGTGGACCGCTTTTGCCGCAGCAGCGTCGCCAACATCTATGCGGTGGGCGACGTCACCAATCGCATCGCGCTCACGCCGGTGGCGATCCGGGAGGGCGCGGCCGTGGCGACCACGCTCTTCGGCGGGCGCGAACCCCTGGTGGACCACGATGACGTGCCGAGCGCCGTGTTCAGCCAGCCGCCCGTCGGCACGGTCGGCCTCTCCGAGTCTGAGGCGGTGGCCGAACTGGGCGAGGTCGACATCTACAAGGCGAGCTTCCGGCCGCTGCGGCACACGCTCTCGGGCCGCGACGAGCGCACGCTGGTGAAGCTCGTCGTCGACGCCGCCACGCAGCGCGTCGTGGGCGCGCACATGGTGGGCGCGGATGCGCCGGAGATCATCCAGGGCATCGCCATCGCGGTAAAGGCCGGGCTCACCAAGGCGCAGTTCGACGCCACCGTGGGCATCCATCCCACCGCGGCGGAAGAGTTCGTCACGCTGCGCGAAAAAACCGCCGGGACGCCCTAGGTTTTTGGCAGGCGCAGGCGTTCCAGGATGGCGAGGGCGCGTCCCATGGAAAAGTCGTACATCTTCTTGTCGAACGCCGTGGTGTTCCCGCGCATCATGTAGCCATGCTGCACGCCGGGGAACACATGCACCTCCACGTTCTGCATGCGCGCCGCGACGGCGCGATAGGCTTCCCGCACATTGGCAGGCGCCGCATGATCCTGGTCCCCCCAGATGAAGCACAGCGGCTGCCGGACGCCTTCGAGCTCCCGGATGAAGTCGAGCATCTGCGAGCCGTGGCACGAGATGCCGGCGTCGTAGCCCAGGCGCTTCGGTCCGAGGATCGCGTACGGGCCGCCGTAGCAGAAGCCGATCACCGCCGCGCGGCCGTTGAATGATGGCTGCTTGCGCAGCACCGGCAGCACATCCGCCAGGTCCCGCTCGCCGGTTTTGATCTTCTCCAGGCGCGGCTGCCCGCGCGGCGTCGTGCGCGGGTCGTCGCGCGCGAGGGGCCCGGGCAGCGTTCGCCAGAACAGATCGGGTGCCGCCGCGATGTAGCCGCGCGAAGCGAACTCGTCGGCAATTCCGCGAAGGTCCGCGTTGACGCCGTGTATGGCGGACGCGAGCACGATCGCCGGAACCTTTTGCTCCGTCTCCGGCGTTACGACGTAGCAATCGAACTCGGGGCCTTCACTCGAGCGAATCCTGATGTCTTTTTTCAGCATGTGGCCTCGCGTGCCTTACCGTGGCTTTTTCCGGTACTCGTCAATTTTCGATTTCAGGTCGTCATATTCCTCGCAGGGAATCAGGCAAATCTCCTTCAATGCGCCGAGGTGCTCTTCAGCTTTCGCGAGCTTGCCCACCAGCAAGTAGGCTTCCCCGACGTATTCATGAGCGCCGCGATGCCGGGGGTTCAGCGCAAGGGCTTTTTCGTAATGCTTGAATGCAAGATCGAAGTTGCCTGAATTGCGAAAGGCGTACCCGAGAAAATTCTGAAGATCCGGATTGCGATCGTCTTGCAGCTCCGCTTTGCTCAGTAACCGGATCGCGTTCTTCCAGTCCTTCGCTTCCACAGCCTTCTTGCCCGCGGCGTAGTCGGAATCGGCCGCACTCGCGCCCGGAGCTTCCTCGGTCGGGTCCGCCCGCAGGGACGATGCCGGAAAGACCGAGATACCGAGAACGAGAGACGCCAGGACAGGTAAGGCGATGCGGTGCATTTTCTGTCAGTTCTGCGCAACCAGGAACGCCTTGGCTTCACGCACTTCGGCGCGCTCCGAATCGGCGTTGCGGCCGAGTGCGGCGAGCTTCTCGAAGTACGCGCGTGCCTTTGCCTTGTCGCCCGCCGCCTGTGCCGCCTTGGCGGCGCCATAAAACCCGCGCAGCCGGTTCGGCATGGCGTGCAGCGAGCTCTCATAGGCTTGCAGTGCCAGGGCCGGCTGTCCGAGTTCCAGGAGCAGGTTGCCGAGCATCTCCCGCATCGGATAGAGCCGGTTTTCCATCGCCACGTGCTTCTCGGTCGAGTCCTCTAGATCGGCGGCGGCGCGCATGAACTTGAGTGCCTCCTCGTTTTTGCCTTCCGCCCGCGCGCGCCAGCCCGTGGCGGCGAGAACGAGAACCTCGATCTGCTCGGCCCAGTAGCTGTTTTCCGCGCCTTTGCCCAGCGCCTGGAGCCGCTCGATTTCCTCCTTTGCCATGCTCGCGTTGCCGGTTTTCGCGGCGCCGACTGCGCGCGCGAAACGGGTGGTTGCTTCGGCGTAGGTATACAGGTTCGTACGGACCGGCAGCGCTACCGCCTCGGACCAGGCCGCGCGCTCGAGGGCAAAGCGCGCGGCGGGCGCGATCGTTCCGGTGTCCCGGCCGTAGTTCCGCGCGCCGCTGAACTTGGTGATTGCCTGGAGTTCATCCACCACGCGTTTTGCCTCACGATCCTTGCCGAGTTGCAGATACGCGTAGGCCATGAAATCCTGGGCGTGCGGCTCCTGGGAGAACGTGGTGCCGGGAGCGTTCTTTGCCGCGTACTCGCGCGAAGACCTCACTGCCGCCTGATTGGAACGGATCGAATCCTCCCATCGCCCGAGAATCGAGTAGATGTGCGAGGGCATGTGCTGGGCGTGCGGCGCCGAAGGCGCGACCTTGGCATACTTGTCCGCAGCCGGAACCCCGCGCTCCGCGAGTGGCTCGAAGTCGTAGGTGTGGATGATGTAATGCGCGAGTCCCGGATGCTCGGGCTGCTCCCTGTCGATCGGTTCGAGGATCGCTCCCGCCTTGAGCTGCCTGGCGTAGGTCTTGTCGCGATGGTCGATGGCCTCCAGGAGCGCCAGCGCGTAGAAGATGGAAGCTTCCTTGTCATCCGGGTACTTGCGCGCCAGCTGCGCCATCGCCTGCTCGTAGCGCTCGCTGCGCGTCGAGGTCGGAATCTTGTCGTAGTCCTTGTAGACTTCTTCCAGCGCGTTCAGCCAATCGCGCTCGCGCTCGGTCTTCGCCACCGTCTTTCCCTTCTGTACTGAGTCCAGCGCGCGCTTGAGGTTCTCATTGGCCCAGGGCGGCACCAAGGGGTTGGGCCGCTGGCTGATCGCAACACCCCAGTACGCCATGGCGCACTGCGGATCGGCGCTGATGATCGCTTCGAACGTCTTGACATTTTCGGGGTAGAAGAACGAGTGAAGCATGGCGACCCCGCGCTCGAACTGCCCCTGGACTGCCGGGCTGCACGAGGTCGGAAAACGCACCTTGCCGAATTGCCCAGCCTGCGCCGGGTCGTCATCGTGAGCCCGCAACGGCTGGGCGACAAGTGCGGCGAAGAAAGCGGTGACGACGATCTGCTTGTTCATTGGACTTCTCCTGGATTTGGTTCCCGGTACAAGGCTTCAGACGAGCAAACCGCACGACTATAGGCGTACGTATCCCGGCCTACAAGCAGTCAATGCCTGGACTGACTGCCGGGCGGGAAACTGACGACCGTGAGCCAACAGTGTCCGAACATTGACCCGGCTCAGCTCCGCGGCGAGAACCGCAGCGCCGCCTGCGTCGCGCGGAATGGCACCGGCACGCTGTCCAGGTTCTCGTACGGCGCGTGCACGAGCAGGAAGAACGCTGCGTCGGTCTTGCTGGGATTCGATACCTCGTGCCGCGCGCCGGGCGGCATGCTGCAGAACGCGCCGGGCCTGAGCACGAACACGCCGTTGCCGTGCTGGCTTTCGTAGCGGATTTCGAGTTCCCCCTTCACGCCGACGAAAAGATCGTGGACGCGCGAATGCAGGTGCGTCGGCACGCCGCTGCCGGGCTGGACGCGAAACACGCCCGTCTGCGACTGCGCATCCTCCTGCAGCACAGCCTTCGCGCAGCCCGGCCGGAGTTCCTCGAATGCGATGTTGGTGATGTCTTCGACGGTGATGACCGGTTTCTGGCCCACGGCGTCAATCCGGCTTGATGCCCGACTCCCTGATCGCCTTTGCCCACTTCGGGATCTCGGACTTGATGGCCGCCGCGAACTCATCGGGCGAGTTGCCGATTTCTTCCATGCCAAGATCGGTGAGCTTGCCGCGCAGGTCGGGCAGGGCGAGCGCCTTGACGGTTTCGAGATGGAGTCTGCGGACGATTGTCGCTGGCGTCCCTGCCGGCGCGAGCAATCCGTACCATATCGTAAAGCCGAAGCCCGGATAGCCGGCCGCGGCAATGGTCGGCAATTCCGGAGCCGCGGAGGAGCGCCTCGACGAGGTCACCGCCAGCGCGCGCAGCTTGCCGTCGCGCGCCAGAGGCAAGGTCCCCACTATGGGGCTGAACATCATGGTGACGCGGCCGGCGATCACGTCCGGGATCGCCGCCACCACGCCTTTGTAGGGGATGTGGCGGATGTCGAGGCCCGCCGCGGACTTGAACAACTCCGCGGCGATGTGGGTCGCGCTGCCGCTGCCGCCGGAGGCGTAGGTCAGCCCGCCTGGCTGCGCTTTGGCCAGGGCAACCAGCTCCCTGACGCTCTTCGCCGGCACGGCGTTGTGCACGACCAGGATATACGGCGACACGGCGACCTGCGACACCGGCGCGAAATCCTTGACCGGGTCATACGAGAGCTTGTACAGGCTGGGATTGACGACGATCGACTGACCCAGCAGTCCCAGCGTGTAGCCATCCGGCGCTGCCTTCGCGACGCGTTCTGTAGCGATATTGCCGGCGGCGCCGGCGGCATTGTCGACCACGATCGGCTTTCCCAATGCCTGGACGAATTGTTGGCCGAGCAGGCGCGCGACGGTGTCCGGCGCACTGCCGGGCGGGAAACCGACGACCATGCGGATCGGCTTCTCGGGGTAAGTCGTTTGTGCGGCCGGACTCCCCACGATCAGCAGCGCGAATAGACCAAAAAGGAGACCCGATAACCACGACGAATTGCGCTGGAGACTGTCCATACCCGCCGCCTTTCGAGAAAGGCGCACCGGGTTACGCCGAAGGGACGGGGCTGGGGTATGCGTCAGGCGCGCACCTGCAGTCTTTCAAGACCCATGCTAGGCGAATGCTAGGCACAGCACAAGAGGCAG
>JBGPTG010000166.1:0-7717 GCA_041490545.1 Gammaproteobacteria bacterium | reverse complement strand
TCAGTGCATGCGGCGCTTGAGTTCAGCGTCGATCGCGCTCATGAATTCGTCGGTAGTCAGGAACGGATGATCCGGACGGATGAGGATCGCCAGATCCTTGGTCATCCTGCCTGACTCGACGACACCCACTGAATGACGCCACTTTGACCGCAGGGACCCTCCGGGTGAGTCGAAGCAGGCGCGGACCGCGAGAGTCCGATCGCATTCCTTCTCCACGGTAGGCGGTGACATGTAATACACTGATACTTAAGGATATAGTTGTGGTTCACCTGCCGTCTGTTCCGAGGTCTTGGGAAATCTCTGTCAACCTCAGGGCGGCCGGTACGTTACTGGCAAAGACTGGTTCCGAAGCAAAGGACTGGTCGCACTTGATCCTTAACTTCAGAAAGAGGAAAAAAATGAGCAAGCTGATCTCCATTCTGGTCGCGGTGATGTTCACCGTTTCGAGCGGCATGGCCCTGGCCGCGTCCCATCTCGGCGCCCAGCCGATGGAAAAGAAGGAAGAGATGAAGAAGAGTGACAAGAAGGGTGAAAAGAAGGCCAAGAAGGCCCCCAAGAAGGACGCCAAGAAGGACGCAATGAAGAAGGACGAGAAGAAGTAACTTTCGTTCTGGTGATATAAAGGCAGGGATGCACCCCTGCCTTTTTTTATTTCCAGGACTCAGAGACATGAAATCCCGAATGCTGGCGTTCTTCTTCTGTTTCGCTATTCTCGCCGGAGAGGCGGTCTTCGCGCAGCTGCCGACGATGGAACTCTCGGCCGGTATCTACGTCATTCGCGCCGAGGTCGCTTCGACCTTCGAGGCGCGGATGCAGGGGCTGATGTTCCGAAAGCGCCTTCGGAAAAACGAGGGAATGTTGTTCGTGTTTCCCCAGGCTGAACCGCACTGCATGTGGATGAAGAACACGCTCATCCCCCTTTCCGTGGCGTTCGCCGATGCAAAAGGCCGTATCGTGAGCATCTCGGAAATGCAGCCTCAAACAGAGACCTCTCATTGCGCGTCGGCACCAGCCAAGTTCGCACTTGAGATGGACAAGGGTTGGTTCTCGGCGAAGGGCGTCAAGCCCGGAGCTAGCATACTGGGGCTCGACAAGGCTCCCGAGCCGCATTAGCCGACGGAAAAAAAGAACGGATCGCCAGAGCGCGATCCGTTCCGGGTGTGGCCGAGCTAGCCGAAGAATAGCGCGGAGTGCGCGCCGGCAGCCATGAAATACAGCATCGGAATTGAAAACATCGTATTGGTGCGCGAAGCGAGGAACGCGACGCGACGCGCTTTGTTCTTTTCGTCGTCGGTTGCGGGCACCATTCCCAGGATCCTCTTCTGGTTGGGCCAGATTAACCACCAGACGTTTATCAGCATAATGGTGCCGAGCCACGCGCCAATGCCGATCGCAAGATGCGATTTCTGCAGGAGGAATGCGGCGCCGAAGTTGGAGCCAAGCAGTGCGGCACCGGCAAGCCAGGTCACCACGGCTGCCCAGCGGAAGTACAGCAACGCTCTGGGCATGACGTGCTTTGAGATTCCAGCCCCAGTACCGTCGGCGGCGGCGGCTTTTACTGCCGCGACATTGACGAAATTGAAATAGTAGAGCAGGCCGATCCACGTGACTCCTGCGAGGAGGTGAATCCAGCGCGAAATTGCGGGTACCCAATCCATGTCAGCCTCCCAGTGCGTGCGCGACGATGTTGTGCAGGATCAGGGTGAGGATCAGGCCAGAGATGATCGTCCCCCAGAGCGAATCAAGCGGATTCTTCATAGTCGTTCTCCCGATGATCGGGGCCGTGAGTAGGCGCCCGGCGACATTCTCTGTCCAAGCAAGTTTCATTGCAAGCGTGGCCTGCGAGAGACCCGCGGGTTGGTGAGGACTTTCCGATCTGCAACTGATCGCCTTTCATGCGACCACACCGAGAATCGCCGCCCCGGGGCTTCTCACGAGTTGCCCTGCTTTAGCCGCTCGATGCGTGCCCCAGCGCTGCCCTCGGCGAATGCGATCTCCACCCGATCGCCTGGCGTCAGGCTGGACGAACTCCGGATGATGTGGCCAGAGGGATCCCGAACCAGGCTGTAGCCGCGTTCGAGCACTGCGTTCGGGTCCAGGTGTGCAAGGCTAGACGACAGCCCGGCGCAGCGGGCGCTGGCGCGGTCCAAAGCCGACCCGGCGGCGCCGCGCAGCCGGGCTACCCATAGCTCGATTTTCGTCGAGAGTTCTCCAGTTCTGGGAAGCAGTGCCTGGCTGCGTCGTGCGAGTCCAACCAGCCGACCTTGCTGATCGGACGCGTTACGGGACATCGCCTGCCGCAGCCGCTGCAGTAACTGCTTCATGATCTCGCTTTGGGCACCCAGCCTTGACCCCGGATGCAGGAGTCTTCTCGCCAGATAGTCGACAAGCTGCACGCGATTGTCCAGGTTTCGCCGAATACACAATTGCAGGCGCTCGGCCAACTGCAGGATTCTCAGCATGAGCTGGGCGCCCTCAGGACTGACCAGTTCGGCGGCGGCGGTAGGCGTGGCCGCGCGCTGATCCGCGGCAAAATCGGCAATCGTGAAGTCCGTCTCGTGGCCGATACCGGTCACTACCGGGATAGGGCTGGCCCGGATGGCCCGAGCGACGACCTCTTGGTTGAATGCCCAGAGATCCTCGATGCTGCCGCCGCCACGCACGACCAGCAGCACATCGCACTCGCGGCGGCGGCCGGCTGACTGGAGCGTAGCTGCAATTCTCTCTGGTGCGCTTTCGCCCTGTACCGGAACCGGATAGAGAATCACCAGAATCGATCTGTCGCGCCTTTCCAGGGTCTTGAGCACGTCCCGAAGCACCGCTGCGTCCCGGGAAGTGACTACGCCGACTGTGCGTGGAAAGGCAGGCAGTTGACGTTTTGCCGCAGGATCAAACAGGCCTTCCCTTTGAAGAGCATCGCGAAGGCGGAGGAACGCCTCATAAAGCGCACCGGTCCCTGCACGTCGCATGGTTTCGACATTGAGCTGGAAGTCTCCGCGTGCCTCGTACAGCGTGACAAGCACCCGCGCCTCGACTTGGGTGCCATCGCGCGGCTGCCACCCCAAGTGCAGCTGCTGATATCGGAACATCACGCAGCGGACCTGCGCCGATTCATCCTTGAGGATGAAGTAGGCGTGTCCGGACTTGGCGACGATGAAGTTGGATATTTCGCCGGCGACCCAAAGCAAAGGGTAGCGATGTTCGAGCAGGTCCCGGATGTCGCGTGTCAGCGCCGATACGCTCAGGATCTCCGGGGCAGAGGGTCTGGAAAGCCGCGCCGGCTCTTGATCTGCAGGCATTTTTCGAGTGTAACCTATCCACATTCTGTTCCTTGCAGCGTAGCTCTCTATGAGCGGCTCACGCGAAAGCCGAAGGAGATCTTGTAACCATTTGAACTTGCGTTAAAAATAGGTAAGTATAAGATTTCATCATCCCAGGAAAAATCCTTTTGCCGGATTTACTTAGAACAGTTTTTGCGCGTCTGTACACAACCTTATCCACAGGAAATGTGGATAAGCGTCGGCAGCGATCGATCCGAAGACGCGGCGCGAAGCGCCATCCGGACGCGAACGCCGTATTCGCGCCGCGGTGTCGGCAGAAAGCGTCGCCATTTGGCGACGCTTTGGGTCCGCGGCGAGTCGAATTCGTCCGATGATCCCAAGGCTTGGTTGATATTCCGTTGCCTTGCCGAAACCCTGGTCGCAGGCTAAAGTCGCTTTTTTGCGCGAGGCGGGGACCGAAATTGTTTTCCATCATTCAGGCTGCGGGCTGGCCCATTTATTTTCTTCTGATCGCATCGATCGTCGCTGTGGCGCTCATCATCGAGCGCTTCATCATTCTGCGGGAGGCAAAAATCGTCCCCGCCGGGCTACTCGAAAAGGCGGTGGCGATCTACAGAAAGCAAGGCATCAGGGAGGACATGCTGTCGGTGCTCGCGCAGGATTCGCCGCTTGGGCAGGTTCTTGCGGCGGGTCTGCGCAATCATGCGAGCTCGCGGGAGGTCATGAAAGACGCGATCGAGGAAGCGGGGCGTTCGGTCGCCCATCAGCTGGAGCGCTTTCTCACCACGCTTGGCACGATTGCCACGATCAGCCCCCTGATGGGTTTGTTCGGCACCGTCGTCGGGATGATCGAGATCTTCGGATCCCAGTCGCCGTCGGGGTCCAATCCGCAGGAGTTGGCGCACGGCATATCCGTGGCCTTGTATAACACCGGGTTTGGTCTGGTGATCGCGATTCCGGCCATGATTTTCTTCCGCCACTTTCGCGGCCGGGTCGAAAGCTTCGTGGTCGAGATGGAGCAGGAGGCGGCAAGGCTCGTGGATGTCGTTCACGGTGATCGTGGTGACATCCAGCCGGTGGGGGGTATGCGCACGTGAAGTTTGCACGTACTCCAAAGGAGGATCCGGAAATCAACCTGATCCCCATGATCGATGTGTTGCTCGTCATCATCATCTTCCTCATGCTCACGACGACCTATTCCAAGTCCGAGTTGCGGGTCAATTTGCCGCGCGCCGATGCCCAGAAGCAGATCGAGCGCAGCAACGAAATCAACGTGGGCGTCAGTGCCAGCGGGCAGTATGTTCTGCAACGCAGGCCACTCCAGTTCAAGGACGTGGCGAGCCTGGCCGAAGAACTCAGGCGAGCCGGAGCAGGCATGAAGGATCCCATCGTGGTTGTAAGTGCCGACAACACAGCCAACTATCAGTCGGTGATCCGCGTCATGGATGCGGCGCGCCAAGCCGGCTACGGCCAGGTCGCCTTCGCGGTGGAGCAGGCCAAGAAGTAGTGCGCGGCGCCCCGCATGGAGGCGGCCCGATCCACATTTTCTTCTACGGCGACCTTTGCCGGACGCCACTGGTATCGGCTGAGTCCGGTTTCCGTGCTGCTTTTCCCGGCAAGTCTCGCATTCCGACTTCTTGTGTCGCTGCGCCGCACGCTCTACCGCGCCGGCCTCATGCAGTCGGTGCGGATGCCCGTTCCGGTGATTGTCGTTGGCAATCTCACGGTTGGTGGCACCGGGAAAACACCCCTGGTGCTGTGGCTGGCCGAGACCCTGCGCCGTCGCGGCAGGCACCCCGGCATCGTCAGCCGGGGGTTCGGTACCCGCCAGCACACCCCGAGGCAGGTTAAACCGGGGGACGACGCAACGGCGGTAGGCGACGAGCCGCTGTTGCTCGCTGAAAAATCAGGGTGCCCCGTCTGGATCGGGGCTGATCGCGCCGGCGCGGCGCGCGCACTGCTCACGGCGAATCCGGAATGCGACGTCATCCTCAGCGACGACGGATTGCAGCACTACGGTCTGGCGCGGGACTTCGAGATTGCGGTGCAGGACTCGCGTGGTCTTGGCAATGGGCTGCTCCTGCCGGCTGGGCCGCTTCGGGAACCTCCCGGCCGGCGGGTCGATGCCACTGTAGCCAACGCTGCGGCGCCCCCGCCGGGCGCCTATCAGATGCGGCTCAGGCCGACCGGATTCTACCGTCTCGACTCCCCCGGAACGGACGTGCCGATTGGACAACTGGGGCGGCAAAGATTGCACGCGGTAGCGGGGATCGGAAATCCCGAGCGATTCTTTTCCGGGTTGGCGCAAATGGGGCTCGTTTTTACCGCCCACGCCTTTGCCGATCATCACGTATTCCGACCGGGCGACCTGGAGTTCAGCGATTGTGACCTCGTGCTGATGACCGAGAAGGATGCGGTAAAATGTCGCGGCTTCGGCAGACGCGATCTCATGGTGGTACGCGTCGTTGCAGAGGTGGATCCCGCCCTGGTCGAACTCATATTGGACCGAATTCATGGACGCGCGCCTGCTTGACATCCTGGTCTGTCCGGTCTGCAAAGGCCCGCTTGTGTATTCCAGGCGACAATGCGAACTCGTCTGCAAGCCCGACCGGATTGCGTTTCCGATCCGGGACGAGATTCCGGTGATGATCGAGGAGGAAGCCAGGAAGCTCTCTCCCGAGGAGGAAGTGATCGAATGAACGGGTAGCCTGTGCTCGTTCACTCTCGCATCTAAATGTCTTTCACGGTCGTAATTCCGGCGCGGTATTCCTCCACTCGGCTCCCCGGGAAGGTGCTTGCCGACCTCGGTGGCAAGCCCATGGTGGTGCGTGTCGCCGAACGTGCCCGCGATAGCGGAGCCCGTCACGTGTATGTCGCAACTGATCATCCGGAGGTAGCTCGTGCTGCGGAACATTGGGGATTCCCCGCGGTGATGACCGGTTCGGGTCACGCCACGGGTACCGACCGGACCGCCGAAGTCGTCGAGCAACTCGGGCTCTCGCCGGAGTCCCTAGTGCTCAATGTTCAGGGGGACGAGCCGCTCATTGAACCCGGTCTGATTCGCGCCGTGGCGGGTTTGCTTGCGGAGACTCCGCAGGCGGCTATGGCAACAGCTTGTCACCCGATCCGAGACTCGACCGAGCTTTTCAGTCCTCATGTGGTCAAGGTGGTGCTCGACCAAGCGGGATTCGCCCGCTACTTCAGCCGGGCGCCGATTCCCTGGGCGCGGGATGCCTTTGCCGAATTCACCGGGACGATTCCGCCGGGGTTACCCTGCTATCGTCACATCGGCGTCTACGCGTATCGAGTCGAGTTCCTGCGGATATTTCCAAAGCTTGCTGTTGCGCCGATCGAGCGTTTCGAGGCACTCGAGCAGCTGCGGGCTTTATGGCACGGCTACGCGATCGCAGTCGCAGTACGCAACGACTCTCCTGGGCCGGGCGTGGATACTGCCGAAGACCTCGTGCGGGTCCGGGCGTTGTTCGAGCGGGCGAACCATGCTTAGTCATTTCGGCTGCGGCGCGTCTGCGACGCCGAGCTTCCCGAATGACTTCCTGGAGCCACAATGAGACTCATTCTTCTGGGTCCGCCCGGGGCGGGTAAAGGAACGCAAGCCAGTTTCATCCGGGAACGCTTCGGTATCCCGCAGATCTCCACCGGGGACATGTTGCGCGCGGCAGTTGCGTTGGGCACTTCCCTCGGGAAGGCGGCAAAACAGGTCATGGACTCGGGCCAGCTGGTATCCGACGACATCATTCTCGGGCTGGTGCAGCAACGCCTCAAGAGTCCCGATTGCCGCAAAGGCTACCTTTTCGACGGTTTCCCCAGGACGCTTCCCCAGGCGCAGGCGATGCGCGACCGAGGTGTGGATATCGACTACGTTCTGGAGATCGACGTGGACGGCGACGAGATCGTACAGCGCTTGAGCGGGCGCCGCGTGCATCCCGGATCGGGACGGAACTACCACCTGAAATTCAATCGGCCCAAGGTTGCAGGGAAAGACGATGCGACCGGGGAGTCGCTGGTGCAACGAGACGACGACAGGGAGGAGACGGTGAAAAGAAGGCTCGACGTTTATCAGCGGCAAACCCGGCCGCTGGTCGAGTATTATTCGAAGTGGGTGGCGCAAGGCGATGCAAAGGCGCCTCGCTATCGCAGGATCTCCGGCGTCGGTGCGGTCGAGGAGATTCAGAAGCGCATCCTTGCCGCGTTGAGTTGACTTTCCGCTGCGATGAAACCAAAGAACGCATTGTATGCACAGTCTGGCGGAGTCACCGCGGTAATCAACGCCAGTGCGGCAGGAGTCATAGAGACGGCCCGCAGATACCGGAACCGGATCGGCAAGGTCTACGCCGGGCGCGACGGCATCATTGGCGTTCTCACCGAAGACCTGATCGACACGAGCAAGGAGTCGGCGTCGGCAATCGCAAGACTGA
>JBGPTG010000165.1:0-7731 GCA_041490545.1 Gammaproteobacteria bacterium | reverse complement strand
GCGACTCATGGGGAACGCCGGGATCGTGCGCAACCGCCTCAAGATCGAATCGGCCATCGGCAATGCCCGGGCCTTTCTCGAAGTGCAGCGGGAATTTGGATCCTTCGACATCTATCTTTGGGGCTTTGTCGGGGGACGCCCGCTGCAGAACACGCGGCGCAGGCTAAAACAGATTCCCGCCCGGACCCCTTTGTCCGACGCTCTCAGCAAGGATCTCCGGCGCCGCGGGTTCCGCTTCGTCGGCTCGACCATCCTCTATGCTTTCATGCAGGCGGTGGGCATGGTCAACGACCACCTGACAGGATGCTTTCGCCGCAGGCAGCTGGCGCCGCGCCCAAGACGCCGTTCTTCGGCTAAACTCATCCGCAAGGCATCGGATTGAACGAAATCATGCGACGGTTTGCCGCAGTGCTGCTGCTGGTGCTGACGCCCTGGCTGCCGGCCCGCGCCCAGGACAGCGACTTCACCGCGGCGCTGACCCTGGTCGCCGCGCCGCGGCTCATCGATCCCGACTACCGTGGCGCGGTGCTGCTGGCGGTACCGGTCGACGACAACCGCCACGTCGGCGTGATCGTCAACCGTCCCACCGGACGCTCGCTCGCGAGCCTGTTTCCCGAGCATGGCCCATCCAAGCTGGTACGCGACCCGGTGTACTTTGGCGGACCGATGCTGCGCCAGGCGATTTTCGCGGTGGTGCGGACCGACCACACGCCGGGCACCGGTTCGATCCGGATGATGAAGGAACTGTTCCTCGCCACGCAGGGCACGGTGGTCGACCACGTTATCGAGGAGACCCCCAACGCTGCGCGGTACTACGTCGGCTACGTGGCGTGGCGGCCGGGCGAACTGCGTCTGGAGATCGACCGTGGTCTCTGGTACGTGCTGGACGCCGATCCCGACCTCGCGTTCCGCAAGGATCCTGCCCGGTTATGGGAGGAGTTGTTCCGGCGCGCCAGGGCGGTCACCGCCCGGTCCGGGCCCCGCGACATCCTGGCAGCGTTGCCGGCGCGGTAGCCGCATTCCCAGTGTTTTCCAGGCTCCGCCGGATGAAGCCGCTGTGGGGTTTCGCCCTGCTGTGCACAGCCCTGAGCGCCAGCCACGCCCAGGATCTGCCGAAGACATTCTTCCTCGTCGCCCGTCCCGGGATCTCCGATCCCAATTTCCGCGAGACCGTGGTGCTCGCAACCGAGAACGAACGCTCGCAGGTCGTCGGCGTGATCATCAACCGCCCGACCACCCGCTCGCTCGCCGAACTGCTGCCCGGCGATCGCTTCAAACGCTTCACCGATCCCCTCTACTTCGGCGGCCCGGTGGAGCCGGGCGGCGTGTTCGCCGTGTTCCGCGGCGAGCGAGCGCCCGGTGAAACGATCAGCATGCTTGCCGGCATTCACCTCGCGCTGCATCCCGACACCGTCTACTCGCTGATCGGCTCGCCGCCCGCTGACATCCGGTTCTTCGCCGGCTATTCGGGATGGGCTCCGGACCAACTGCGCGGCGAAATCGAACGCGGCGACTGGTTCGTCGCGGAAGTCGACGCCGATGCCGTTTTCCGCAAAGACACTTCGGCGCTGTGGCAGGACATGGTTCGCCGTGCCAGCGCGGTGCGCGCCAGTGCCGGCACGGGAAACGAGCCGCGATTCCCGGAACCGGACCGGGTACGCAACGAGCGCACGCCCGGCTGACCTAGGGCTTCTTCAGCCCGATCAGTTGCATGAGGCGCGCGAGCTCTGCGTCTTCCCTCGCGATCAACCGGCCGAATTCGTCGGCCGGCATGAACGCCGGGCTCACACCGAGTTTTTCACTCACCTGGATGAACTCGGGACTCTCGGCGGTCTTCCGGATCGCCGTCTCCAGCGACGCAATGACCGGGCTGGGCAGGCCCTTCGGCGCAGCGATGCCGCGCCAGGCCTCCAGCGCCACGTCGAATCCCTGTTCGCGCGCGGTGGGAACGTCCGGGAGAGCCGGGTCGCGCCGCGGCGTCAGGGCAGCGAGCAGGCGCACCTGTCCGGATTTCGCGTACGCGGACAACGCGGCAGGCAGTTGCACCAGGACCTCGACCTGGCCGCCGAGCAGGCTGGGTATGGCCTGCGCGGCGCCGAACGGGACATCGACGACCTCGGCCTGCGCCGACCTGAACAGGGCCACCGAGGAAATGTGCGTGTGGCTGCCGATGCCCGAGTTGCCCACCGTGAGCTGCTTCGGGCGCGCGCGGGCATCGGCGATGAGCTCGCCGAGGGATTTCCACTTCGAGTCTCCGCGTACCGCGATCACCGGTGCTTCGACGAGCACCCGTGCCACCGCATCGAACGCCTGATAGTCGAAGCCGAGCATTCCGGAGTGGAAGGTGGTCGAGATCGAATTCGAATTCCACACCAGCGAATACCCGTCGGGCTTCTGCGCGGCTACGTACTTGTAGCCTATGGCTCCGCCAGCGCCGGGGCGATTCACCACGATCACTTTTCCGCCGAGTTGCTTCGACATCCCGTCGGCGAGCAGCCGCGCGGTCACATCCGCGGACGAGCCCGCCGGAAACAGCACGGTGATCTCGATCGGCCCTTTTTGCGGAAACGGTTCCTGGGCGAACGCCTGCCCCCAGAGAATCAGGCAGCCGAACATGCTCAGGATTTGTGTCAAGGTCGCCATGCAATTCCTCCGCCGTTTCACGTCCTAGTCACACGCCAGTATTTCGGAGACCTCGACGCGACGCCCCTCCCGGGCCGAAACGACGCCGGCGCGGATCACGGCGAGCGAGCGGGTGGCGCGATCACCGTCCATCTCGGGACTGGCGTCGCCGCGCACCGCCGCCGCGAATTCCTCGAGCTCCTCGACGAACGTATCGTTGCCGGCGCACGCGACCGGGCTCGATCGCGATTCACCGCGCTTGAGGAAACGCAGGCCCTGGTGCAGATCGTAATAGGCGGTCGCGTCCTTGCCGTAGATGTTCATGAGGTAGTACTCGGACGCCGAGGCATAGCTCGCGTTCAGGGTGGAAAGCGCGCCGCTTTCGTGCTCGAGGATGAGGCTCGCGACATCGGGATTGTCGCCGGGCAGAACCAGCCGGGCCAGCCGGCCGCTGACCGCGACGACCGGCCCCATCAGGTACTCGAGCACATCGCTGTAGTGAATGCCGATCTGCAGCATCACGCCCCCAGGCATGCCTTTCGCGGTGTAGCGCCAGGAGTCCAGATCGACCTTGCCCAGACGATCGCGGCTGATGTTGGCCTCGGCGTTGACGAGTTTTCCGAATGCGCCGGCGCCGATCTGGCTGCGAATCCAGCGGAAATGGCTCTCGCGGCGCCGCTGGTATCCCAAGGCGAGCACGACACCGGCCTTTCTGCAGGCCTCCGTGATACCGCGCCCCTCCGAGACGGTATTGGCGATCGGCTTGTCGAGAAACACGTGCTTGCCTACCGCGGCGGCGGCGCGCGTAGTTTCCAGATGCGCGTCGTTCGGCGTGGTGTTGACGATCGCCTCGACGGCGCGATCTTCCAGGATAGCCTCGTAGTTCGGCGCCGCCCTGCAGCCGTATTTCGCTGCGAAGGCGCGGCGTTTCTCCTCCGAGCGCGTGAAGCAGGTGACGATCTTGAGTTTCTTGGACCGCTGCACGGCGTCGGCGAGCACATCCGACCACCAGCCCATTCCTATGCACGCGACGCGAACGGGTTCGAACGCCACCGGCCTACTTCGTCGCAGCGCTTGCTGTTGCGCCGATGGACTCGACCGATTCGCGGGCGATGCGCTCGTCGGTCGCCCAGTCGCCGCCGCTTACACCCACGCCTCCGATGCACTCCCCCTGCACCATGACCGGGCAGCCGCCTTCCATCGCGGTCCAGCGCTCCGTCCCCGCCGCCAGCGCCAGACCCAGGGCGTGCGCCACGTCGAGCGGCTGCCCTTGAGCCCCGTGCGACGAAGTCGGGCGCCGGTTCGATGCGGCGCAGACCGCCTTGGTAGTGGCCGAATGCAGCGAGTGAAAGCGCCCGCCGTCCATGCGATCGAGCACGATCAGGTGGCCGCCGGCATCGGCGATCGCAATCGATATGGCGATCCCGGCCTGCTCGGCTTTGGCGATGGCAGTTGCGGCAATCTTTCGCGCCCCGGCGTGCGTCAGGCGCTTGCTGTCGGCGAAATACACCAAGGAAACCTCCGGCGAAGGCACTCCCGGTACGGGAGACGCTGGATTCTGCGCCAGCCGCGCCTCTTCATCAAGGCGGTACCGCGGGCCAGACGCGTCCGGCCCGGACGCATCGGCCTCGCGCCGGAGCCTCAGTGCACCGCGGCCTTGCGCGGGGGTTTTGCTTCCGCCTTTTCGAATTGCATCGCACCGCCGCGATACTCGACGCGTATCAGGTCCTTCGCGGCGAACCTGCCCTCGAGAATCTGCTTCGCCAGCGGGTTTTCGACCGACTGCTGGATGGCGCGCTTCAGAGGCCGCGCTCCGTACACCGGATCGAATCCGGCTTTGGCGACCTGCACGAGCGCGCTTTCGCCGACTTCGAGTCCCATCTCCAGCTTCGCCAGCCTCTCCTCGAGATAGCGCAGCTGGATTTTCGCGATGCTCCTGATGTTGCTCTCGTCGAGCGCGTGGAACACCACGATCTCGTCGATGCGGTTGACGAATTCCGGGCGGAACTGCGTCTTTACCTCCGCCAGCACGGCCATCTTGATCAGGCCGGGATCGTCGCCCGCCATCTGCTGGATCATCTGCGATCCGAGATTGGAGGTCATGACCACTACGGTGTTCTTGAAATCGACGGTGCGGCCCTGCCCGTCGGTCATGCGCCCGTCGTCGAGGACCTGCAGCAGCACGTTGAATACGTCCGGATGCGCCTTCTCGATTTCATCGAGAAGAATCACGCTGTACGGTTTGCGCCGTACCGTCTCGGTCAGATGCCCGCCTTCTTCGTAGCCAACGTAACCCGGGGGAGCACCGATCAAGCGGGCCACCGAATGCTTCTCCATGAACTCCGACATGTCGACGCGGATCAGATGGTCCTCCGAGTCGAAGAGGAAGGAAGCCAGGGCTTTGCACAGTTCAGTCTTGCCCACGCCGGTCGGCCCGAGAAAGAGGAACGACCCGTAGGGCCGGTTGGGATCGGCGAGCCCGGCGCGCGAGCGGCGGATCGCGTCGGACACCAGCCTCACGGCCTCATCCTGCCCCACGACGCGCCGGTGCAGACTATCCTCCATGGCCAGCAGCTTGTCGCGCTCGCCCTGCATCATTTTCGAGACCGGGATGCCGGTGGCGCGAGACACGACTTCGGCGATCTCCTCCGCGCCGACCTGGGTGCGGAGCAGCTTCGGTTTTGCACCCTTCACCGGAGTCTTCTCGGCTTTTTTCAACTGCGCCTCGAGCTGGGGCAGGCTGCCGTACTGAAGTTCGGAAACCTTCTGCCAGTCTCCCTTGCGCTTGGCGGCCTCCATCTCGAGCTTGAGCTTTTCGATCTGTTCTTTCACATTCTGCGAACCGGCAACCTCGGATTTCTCCGCCTTCCAGACTTCTTCCAGGTCCGCGTATTCGCGCCCGAGCTTCGTGATCTCGCCTTCGAGAGCGGCCAGTCGCTTCTGCGAGGCCTCGTCCTTTTCCTTTCTCACCGCTTCGCGTTCGATTTTCAGCTGGATCAGGCGCCGGTCGAGCTTGTCCATGACTTCCGGCTTGGAGTCGATTTCCATCTTGATGCGTGCGGCCGCCTCATCGATGAGGTCGATCGCCTTGTCCGGGAGAAACCGGTCGGTGATGTAGCGATGCGAAAGTTCCGCGGCAGCGACGATGGCCGGGTCCGTGATGTCGACACCATGGTGCACCTCGTACTTTTCCTGCAGCCCGCGCAGGATGGCGATGGTGGCCTCGACCGAAGGCTCGCCGACCAGCACCTTCTGGAAGCGCCGCTCGAGTGCCGCATCCTTCTCTATGTATTTTCTGAATTCGTCGAGCGTGGTCGCGCCGACACAATGCAGCTCACCTCGGGCCAGGGCGGGCTTCAGCATGTTGCCCGCGTCGATCGCACCTTCGGCCTTGCCGGCGCCGACCATGGTGTGAAGCTCGTCGATGAAAACGATGATGCGGCCCTCGTCCTGGGCGATCTCCTTCAGGACCGTCTTGAGGCGCTCCTCGAACTCGCCGCGGTACTTCGCCCCCGCAAGCAGCGCCGCCATGTCCAGGGACAGGACGCGCTTGTTCTTGAGGGATTCGGGCACTTCCGCGTTGATGATGCGCTGTGCGAGTCCCTCGACGATCGCCGTCTTGCCGACGCCGGGTTCGCCGATCAGCACCGGGTTGTTCTTGGTGCGCCGCTGCAGAATCTGGATCACGCGCCGTATCTCGTCGTCGCGCCCGATGACCGGGTCGAGCTTCCCCGCGCGGGCGCGCTCGGTCAGATCCATGGTGTACTTCTTGAGTGCCCCGCGCTGGCCCTCGGCTTCCGCGTCCGCGACAGGCTCGCTGCCGCGCACCGCCATCACCGCCGCCTCGATGGCCTTGCGAGTGCCGCCGTGTTCCTTGAGTAACCGACCAGTGTCACCCTTGTCGTCGGCCAGAACCAGCAAGAACAACTCCGAGGCAATGAACTGATCACCCCGCTTCTGCGCTTCCCGATCGGTCAGGTTCAGCAGATTGTTCAGGTCGCGTGAAATCTGCACTTCGCCACCATGGCCTTCCACCTTGGACATTCGGGAGATCGCCTGCTTTGCGGCTTCGCGCAGCCTGGGGACGTTGACGCCGGCGCTGGACAGCAACGACGCGCTGGTCCCATCCTCCTGGGATAGCAGCGCAGACAGAAGGTGCAGGGGCTCGATGAACTGCTGGTCCTGCCCGACCGCCATGCTTTGCGCGTCGGCGAGCGCCTGCTGAAACTTGGTGGTGAGTTTGTCAAACCTCATGTGAGATGTCCGAGTGCTGTGCTCTAAGGGCAGGTGGGGGGCAAGTAGCCGATTTCAAGCGGTCCGAGTCCGACCGGGCAGATCGTCCGGCCCCAAACAGACGCCATGAAACACGATCATATTACTGCGATGCACTATCAGTGCGCTGAATCTCAAGAAGATATCCTAATATGATGCCGGGCGCTGATAAACTTGCGCGTCCTCGAGGAGGAGACGCGCGATGAAGTTCAAACCCGGGGAGCATCTCGGGAAATACCCGATCGTCCGCCAGATCGGCAGCGGCGCCACCAGCCGCGTGTATCTTGCACGCGACCCGTTCACCGATCGCGAAGTCGCCATCAAGGTGTTTCTCTTCGAACAGGACATCAACGCGCAGACCGAGCGCATGATGCACAAGGCGTTCCTCGCCGAAGCCGCGCTCGCCGGCAAACTCAGCCACCCGCACATCGTCGAAATCCTCGACGCCGTCATCGAGCCCGAGCACAGTTACCTGGTCATGGAGTACGTGCCCGGCACGACGCTCGAGGCGCACTCCGACGTCACCAGCCTGCTGCCCTTGAACAAGGTGGTCGAGATCGTCTTCAAGTGCATCCGCGCACTGGAATACGCCTTTCAGCACGGCGTGATCCACCGCGACATCAAACCCGGCAATATTTTGCTGTCGAAATCCGGCGATACCAAGGTCAGCGACTTCGGCGCTTCTTTCCAGCAACGGCTCGGTCACGAAACCACGCAGCTCACCGGCGTCGGCTCTCCCGCCTACATGTCCCCGGAGCAGATCCGCATGGAGGACGTTACCCACCAGACCGACATCTATTCTCTGGGTGTCGTCATGTACCGTCTGCTGACCGGACG
>JBGPTG010000164.1:0-7761 GCA_041490545.1 Gammaproteobacteria bacterium | reverse complement strand
GTCCTGACAGGCCTGTCTCGCCGAGCAGCAACAATCGCCTTTGCAATCTGTTTAGCAAACCGTTCTTCGCCATAGCCGCTGAGTACCTCCCTGATCTCGGCCTCGTCTGCCCGCTCCAGCCAATCCGCCGCGCTGATTCCCTGCGTCGGGTTCATGCGCATGTCGAGCGGCGCGTCGTAACGGAAGCTGAATCCGCGCCGCGGATCGTCCAGCTGCGGCGACGAAACGCCCAGATCGAACAGCACTCCGTCCGTGCCCGACACACCAAGCTCGCCAAGCGACGCGCCCAATCTGCTGAACGGCGCCTGCACCGCTGCGAAGCGGGGGTCGCTGATTCTCTGGGCCACGGTGATCGCCTCCGGGTCCCGGTCCATCGCGATCAGCCGGCCGCGCGGGCCGAGCCGGTCCAAGATCAGCCGGCTGTGGCCGCCTCGTCCGAAGGTCGCGTCCACGAAGGTGCCGTCGGCGCGCGATCCCACTTGGAGCGCGTCGACCGCCGAATGTAAGAGGACGGGGATATGCGCATCCGCGCTCACAGAGCAAAGTTTTCGGTGCCAGGCGGAGGGTTAGTACCCACTTGCGACAAGGCTTTTCCGAGCCGATCTTCCCAAGCGACCGCGTCCCAGATCTCGAAGTGGCTACCCTGACCCACGAGCATTGCGTCTTTCTGCAGTCCGGCGAATTTGCGTAAGGCCGGCGATACGAGGATCCGTCCCTGCGCGTCGATTTCAATCTCCTCGGCGAAAC
The DNA here is from genome assembly GCA_041490545.1 of Gammaproteobacteria bacterium. Taxonomy (GTDB): domain Bacteria; phylum Pseudomonadota; class Gammaproteobacteria; order Burkholderiales; family SG8-39; genus VBDM01. The sequence goes on along the minus strand of JBGPTG010000164.1, from coordinate 7,014 downwards.
CGACGAGCAGCCGCTGCCACCAACGTGCCTGCTCGTTGAAGCTGGAGAGCGCCTGGATCTTTGCGCCGATCGGTTCCCAGGCAAGACTGGGATAAAGGAGCAAGCAGCCGTCGGGGTGGGCGGTAAGAACCACCGCACCCCCCCCCGATTGCAAGGCGGTGCGGTAACGGGTCGGCACGGCAAGCCTTCCCTTGGCGTCGAGATTCAGCTCTGTCGCCCCTTGAAACAACGATCCCCCTTGCAGCAGTGGAATGAGATTCCACAATTTCCCACTAAACCCTACTTCTTACCACTTTAGAGGAAACACAGGGGCGGGTCAAGCATGAAAACGGAAAAAGTTTTAGCTACAACAGGGACTTAAGAGGCCTTTCGAAGAAATATGCTCTACATAAAATAATACACTAATAAATTAGTATGTTACACGATAAAGTGAAAGTAATACTTTAGATATTCAATGGGTTCGCGCCAAGTACGTGGAACACCCTCATGGGGAGTTCGCCACTCGAACGGCGGTAGTGGCGATCTAATGAAGGTGCTTCTTGCCGGAAGTGCCGCTCGGCCGGCTCTGCGACCGGTCCTGGGGCCCTTCGGCTGCACTGCGGGCGAACAGCTGATTGATTAGCGCCACAACTTCGCCGATTTCGGCTTCTCCGAAGTGGCGCGACAACAGCGCCGAGACGTCATCCGCCATGCGACGGCGTTGCATCTCGCGTATCGACTCGGGCGTGGGCCCAACGAAGACCCAGCTGTGCTCGTCCTGACCGTCCTCGTGGTAGTAGCTGACCTCCACGGCTGCTGCCTCCTCCGAGTACGGAGAAAGCGCCTGAAATGCGCCTTCGAGCCCAGACTGGAAGTTGCGGCCGACATAGCCGGTCCAGCAGATGTCGAGCGCCCGCCGGCGCCGGTCAAACACGATTCCCGGCTCGTCCTGATGCGCGCTGCGCGCATCCGCCAGCCCATCTACATCGACGTAGTCGAACCAAGGCCTGAGCGCCTGTTCGATCTCGGACTGGCTCGCGCCGGCCTTCAGCAGAACCGCGCCGTGTACGTGGACTTCAGTGTGCATCTGTTCGCTCCGAGAAGATGCTGATGCTAGTCCGAGAACGCCCGGACTTCAACCGGAATGCGTGGCCCGGCCGCGGCAATGGGATAATGCGGTGAGCCCACGCTCGCCAGGAGCCCGGATGACTGCCCCAAGTGACACCATCAACATGGCGCTGTTCTGCGACTTCGAGAACGTCGCGCTAGGCGTGCGCGACGCCAAGTACGCAAAGTTCGATATCCACAAGGTGCTCGACCACCTGCTTCTGAAGGGAAGCATCGTCGTCAAGAAGGCCTACTGCGACTGGGAGCGCTACAAGGAATTCAAGCCCGACATGCACGAGGCTTCGTTCGAACTCATAGAAATCCCGCACCTGCGAATGTCCGGAAAGAACTCCGCGGATATTCGCATGGTGGTCGATGCACTCGATCTCTGTTACACCAAGTCGCACGTAGACACTTTCGTCATCATCAGTGGCGACTCGGATTTCTCGCCCCTGGTCTCCAAGCTCCGCGAGAACAACAAGACCGTCATCGGCGTGGGAGTGAAGAACTCCAGCTCGGATCTGCTGGTGGCGAATTGCGACGAGTTCATCTTCTACGACGACCTGGTACGGGAAAAACCCGCGCGCCGGCAACCGAGAAAGAGGCCGCAGGGCAAACCCGCGACGGCGGGCGAAACGTTACCGAAGGACGGCGAGGACAAGACCGAGGAAGCGCTCGAGCTCGTCATGCAGACGGTCGAAGCCTTGATCGCCGAACGTGGTGCCGGGGAAAAAATCTGGGGATCGATGGTCAAGCAGGCGCTCAAGCGCCGCAGCCCGGGATTCAGCGAGTCCTACTACGGCTTCTCGTCGTTCTCGAAACTCCTGGACGAAGCCGCTGCCCGCAACGTGCTCCAGCTGGAGCACGACGAAAAATCCGGCGGCTACATCATCAAGAGCGCTGCGCACTAGAGCCGGCCGCGGCGAGCAGCCGCCGGAGCTGATTCAGATACCCGGCCTCGGCTGGCGCCTCGGGTGTCCCGCCCGACGCGAATTCTGCGTCGGAGCCCGCAGGAACCTAAACCCGCTCGATCACGAGCGCGATACCCTGCCCCACACCGATACACATAGTGCACAGGGCGTAGCGGCCCTTGATCGCCTGCAGCTGATACAGGGCGGTGGCCACGAGACGCGCTCCCGAAGCACCCAGCGGGTGACCAATGGCGATCGCTCCTCCGTTGGGATTGACGTGGGCAGCATCGTCGGGGAGTCCCAAGTCACGCGTGACCGCGAGCGCCTGTGCCGCAAAGGCCTCGTTCAACTCGATCACGTCCATCTGCGCAAGTGTCAGCCCCGTCAACTGCAGCACCTTGCGGGTGGCTGGCGCAGGCCCGACCCCCATGATTCGCGGAGCAACGCCCGAGGTGGCCATGCCCAGAACGCGTGCCTTCGGGGAGAGCATGTGTTGTTTCACCCCCGAATCCGACGCGAGGAGAATGGCGCAGGCACCGTCGTTTACTCCCGAGGCATTGCCCGCGGTCACGGTGCCTTCGGGCTTCACCACGCCTTTCAGTTTTCCGAGCGCCTCGAGCGTCGCCTCGGGGCGCGGATGCTCGTCGCGGTCCACGATCGTCGCCGCTCCCTTCTTTCCCGCCACGCTCACTGCAGAGATTTCGCTGCGGAAGAATCCGCGTGCCTGGGCGGCTGCCCAGCGCTGCTGGCTTCGCACCGCGAATGCGTCCTGGTCGGCGCGCGCCACGCCGAATTCTTCCGCGACGTTCTCCGCGGTCTCCGGCATGGAGTCAATCCCGTACTTGGCCTTCATGAGGGGATTGATCAGCCGCCAGCCGATCGTCGTGTCCTCGATCCTGGCGACACGCGAAAAGGCGCTGTCCGCCTTCGGAATCACGAACGGCGCGCGCGACATGCTCTCCACGCCGCCCGCGATCATGAATTGCGTCTCGCCGGCGCGGATGGCCCGCGCCGCCGTGCCGACCGCGTCCATGCTGGAACCGCACAGGCGATTGACGGTCGCCCCCGGAACCGTCTGCGGCAGCCCGGCAAGCAGCAACGCCATGCGGGCGACGTTGCGGTTATCTTCGCCAGCCTGGTTGACGCAACCGTAGATCACGTCATCCAGCGCACCCCAGTCGACTGCGGGGTTGCGTTCCATCAGCGCCTTGATCGGCAGGGTCGCGAGATCGTCGGTACGGATGGAAGAAAGCGCGCCGGCGTAACGGCCGAACGGGGTGCGGATGGCGTCGCAAATGAATACGTCTGTCATTGTCGTCCGGATCGCGGTGGGAAAGCGCTTATTGTAGGTGGTAAGGCCGCAGCGGTGCTTCGCCGCGCCGCGTGTACCGCGCGGGTGTCAGACCAACCCGCTTACCGGAATCGCGGCGCCGTGAATCGCCCGCGCCGCGTCGGAGGCGAGAAAGGCGATGACGTCGGCAAGCGCGGCAGGCGCCACCCAGCGGCGCGGATCCGCCGCGGGCATGCCAGCGCGATTCTCCGGAGTGTCGATGATGCTGGGCAGCACGCAGTTGACGTTGATCCCCTTGTCGCGCAACTCGGCCGACATGCTCTCGGTGAGCCGCATCACGGCGGCCTTCGCGGCGCTGTAGGCGGCCACATTCTCCTTGCCGGCAAGGCCCGCGGTTGCGGCGACATTGATGATCCTGCCGTACCCCGCCGCGAGCATCAGGGGAACCACCGCGCGCGCCGTGTTCACGACCGACCTGGCGTTCAGACCCAGCATCAGATCCCAGGTGGCGTCGGGAGTCTCATGCACCGGCGGCCCCATGCGGAACCCGCCGGCGAGATTGCAGAGGATGTCGATCCGCCCGCAATGCTTCGCCGCCGATTCGACTGCCGCCTCCACCGATGCGGAATCGAGAAGATCGGCGGCAACGAGCAGGCTGCGCGTGTCTGCCGACGGGAACGCAGCGCGCAATTGCTCCACGCCGCGGCCGAGCAGAACAAGCGTCGCGCCTTCCGATGCAAATTTTCTGGCGACCGCGCGGCCCAGATTGCCAGCGGCACCGGTGATCAGGCACGACCGGGTCTTGAACATTCCCTCGGGCCCGATCGCGAAAAGCCGGAGAGCGCTGGCTCGGCTACTGGGCTTTGGCGCCAGCGGCCTGCATCACTCTGCCGAGCTCGTCGAACTGCTCGCGGATGAAAGCGTCGAACATTTCCGCAGACATCGGCATCGGTTCGGCGCCGAGGTTGGTGAGCCGCTGCCTGATTTCCGGGAGTTGCTCGGCCCTGGCGATTTCGGCGTTGAGGCGATGCACGATCTCGCGCGGCGTCTTCGCCGGCGCGAGCATCGCCACCCAGAAGTTGAATTCTCCGCCGGGCACGCCCGCCTCGGCGATGGTGGGAACATCGGGCAGGATCGCCGAACGCGCCGGCGTGCTCACTGCCAGCGCCAGCAACTTGCGGTCGCGCAGCGGGCCGACGCTGGAGACCAGCGGCACCCAGGCGAGCTGGATGCGCCCGCCCATGGCTTCGTTGAGAATTTCAGGCGTTCCCTTGAAGGGGATGTGAACGGCCCTGATGCCGGTTGCCTGGTTGAATTTCTCCTGGTTGATGTGCGCGGCGCTGCCCACCCCGGCGGTGCCGTAGTTCAGTTCGCCCGGCTTCGCCTTCGCGAGGTCGATCAGTTCCTTCACCGACTTCACACCCAGCGACGGGGGGACGATGAGGACACTCGGAAGCGTCGCCAGCGGCGATACGCCGGCGAAGTCCTTGAGGGTATCGTAGGGAATTCCCGGGTAGAGCACATGATTGACCACATGACCCGTGGAAACGACCGCGAGAGTCAGCCCGTCCGGCGCCGCCTTGGCGACGAGATTGGTGCCGATGGTGCCGCCCGCACCGGGGTGATTCTCGACGATCACCGGCTGCCCGAGTGCCGGAGACAGCCGCTCGCCGATCGTGCGTGCCATGATGTCGGTCGCGCTCCCGGCGGTAAACGGCACGACGATCTTTACCGCACCCGACGGGTAGATCTGGGCTTGCACCGTGACGTGTGCGATCAGGCCCAGCGATCCCGACACAATGGTCATCAAGGTTGTGGTGATGCTCACGAAAATCTCCTTCCGGGAACTCGAGACAGGGAAATCGGACCGTCGCGCGCCAGATGGGGCGCTCGCGGCGGCAAATGACCCAACGGCCGTTGCGGCGTCAGACCTTTTCCGTGGCGCGGGCAGACTTCGCCCAGTGGTCGCACACACCGTTCTTGAAGATGTCGCGCCAGGAGTTGGCGAAAAACCAGAAGCACGCGGACACGTGAGCCCTTGTTGCCGAACTCTCCGGGCGCGGTGTCCCCTCGCGCTGACAGCGCTCCATCTCCTTGCGCATGTCCGCGTCCATCTTTTCCAGCGCAACGTAGCTGATTCTCTGCTTTGCCATGACATCTCCTTTTCCGGCTGCACGCGGCCGGTTTCAGTGTATCGAAGTCTGCCCTTTCAGGGCCGGGGTTGCAAGGCAGACACGGCGCGATGCAACGGTCAATGGGCTATCGCCCACGCGGCTCCGACCGTCAACGCTTGTTCGCGTGCGAATCTTCCGTGGGCAGAGCTTCCGTGGCAGGCGCCTCGACCGCACGCCAGCCATCGGCGCCGCCATGCGAAAGCGCGGGAGGCATGCCCGGCAGCTGCGCCTGCGCTGATGCATCGAGCGCCGCATTGTCGCGCGCACCATGCACGGTATAGATGCGCGGCGCGCTGCGGTTGATGTGTACCTGAAAAACATCCGGCCGGTTGTAGTGGCCGGCGAAATCGTGCCGCAGCTTGGCGAGCACGCCCAGTTCGAGATTGCATTCGGCGTAGAGAATGCCCTCCTCCGCGCCCATCGGTCCGGCGAGGATGCGACTGTTCGGCGCAACGATCACGCTGCCGCCGCAGCAATCGGGGCTGCGCAGGAACTTCTTCGCCTCGGGTCCGGCCTTCAGCATGCGGATCATCGCCTCGTCCACTGTGCCGCAGGCCGAAATCACGAAGGCCTTGCTCATCTGGGCGAACGCCTGCGAATCTACCGAAACACGGTTGCGCATCGGATCGCCACTCGTCGGGAAATGGTTCGGCCAGCTCATGACGTGGATGCGCGTGCCTTCGGCGGTCAACGCGAATACCGCAAGCGGGTTGGAATTCTCGCCGCAGATGAGGCCGCTCATCGGCCCGAACTCGGTCTGGAACGCGCCGAAAGTGTCGCCGAATCCGCCCATGTGCACCAGGCGCTCGCCGACGGTCGGCACGAGCTTCTGGTGCTTGCCGAGCAGCGCGCCTTCGGGACCGATGTAGACCTGCGTGTTGAACATGGTGCCGAAGGTCTGCGGCAGCTTCTCGCACACGCCCATCACGACGTAGGCGTTGACCTCGCGCGCCGCGGCGCAAAGAGCATCGATCTCGGGCCCCGGTATCTCGACCGCGTTCTTGAACAGCGCTACTGCAAGTTCGTTTGCAACCGCGCCCGTCGCTGCATGATGGTGATACCAGACGGGGTGTGCAGGAATGAAGCCCTCTGGAAAGCCGATGACACGCGCGCCGTGCCTGCCGGCCTCGCGAATCAGGCGGCAGGCTTTGTCGGTCGATCCTTCGCGGTCGAGAAAAACGGAAGCGGCCTGAACGGCCGCCACCTTTACGATAGGATACTTGTCGCCCATGCGTCCTGCGAAGGGCTCATTCAGTCGCGTACTCCTGCTTGAGCGTTCACTGCGGCTTGATGCCCGCGGCTTTGATGATGCGAGCGTAATCGTCGATCTCCTTGCGCACCAGCCGGCTGAATTCCTGCGGGGTCATGACCATGGGGTCGTTGCCAAGCTTGGCCAGGCGCTCAGTCACGTCCGCGCTGGCAAGTGCACGGTTCACATCCTTGTTGATTTTCACGACAAGATCCGCCGGCATGCCCGCCGGCCCCCACAGCCCGAACCAGAGAGTGAACTCGAAACCCGGAACACCAGCCTCTGCGACGGTCGGCACGTCCG
>JBGPTG010000163.1:0-7822 GCA_041490545.1 Gammaproteobacteria bacterium | reverse complement strand
TCGACCGTGCGCGAGGCCGGCTTCGAACCCTGGATGTCGGCTGCCACCGCGGAAAAGCAGGACTGGATCGCGGCGCTCGCAAAGAGCGGTGCATTTCGCGAGCTCGCATCCGATTGTTCGTGGCGCGACTACGCGGATCGGATCCTCTCTACAGGAAGCCGCGCGCGAGCGCTGAAATCCAAGTAACACCAATGAGTTAGACCGCTGCCCACCTCCCTGCGGGCGTGTGTCCTTGACTTGCGTATTGTGCAGCGCAATAATCCGCCAACTCGCAAGGACAAGATCCTCCATCCAGAGCCGCATGGTAGCCGCAGGTCCATCCCCGGCCGGGGAGCGTTCCGACGCCGCCCAGGCGTTCCTGAAGAATTTCCTGGGTTCGCTGGGCGTGCCGCCCGACTCGGAATTCGCCCGCTCGCTTCAATCCGTGGGCGTCGACGCCGTCGAGCTCGCGGGTTTGCAGGCCCGCCACACTCAGCAGCACGCGGCGCTCTGGCAAGCGATGCTCGCGCGACAGTCGGGTCAGGTTGCGCCACCGGTTGCGCCGCCCGAGCGCGGCGACCGGCGCTTTTCCGCAGGCGAGTGGCAGCGCAATCCCTGGTTCGACTACCTGCGCCAGAGCTACCTGATCAATTCGCGTTACGTCTCCGATTGCGTCGAGGCGCTCCAGGCCGAGCCGCGCACCAAGGAGCGCGTGCGCTTCGTTGCGCGCCAGATGGTGGACGCGATGAGCCCGGCCAATTTCGCGGCCACCAATCCCGAGGCGCTGAAGCTCGCGCTCGAAACCAAGGGGGAGAGCCTGACGCAAGGGATCCGCCAGCTCATAGCCGACGCTCACAAGGGACGCATCTCGACCACCGACGAGTCGCGTTTCGAAGTCGGGCGCAATCTCGCGGTCACCGAGGGCGCGGTGGTCTTCGAGAACGAGCTGATGCAGCTGATCCAGTACCGGCCGCTCACGGCCACGGTATTCGAGCGCCCGCTGGTGATGTTCCCGCCGTGCATCAACAAGTACTACATACTCGACCTGCAGCCGGAGAATTCCTTCGTGCGCTACGCGCTCGAGCAGGGGCACGTCGTGTTCATGGTCTCCTGGCGCAACGTGACCGAAGAACTCGGCCACCTGACTTGGGACGACTATCTTTCGAAGGGCGTGCTCGCGCCTCTCGAAGCGGCGCGCGCGGTGTGTCGCAGCGAGCGGGTCAATGCGCTCGGGTTCTGCGTCGGCGGCACGATGCTCGGTACCGCGCTCGCCGTGCTGGCGGCGCGCGGCGATTCGGTCGTCGAGAGCGCGACTTTCCTCGCGTCGATGCTGGATTTCTCCGACACGGGCGAGATCGGCCTGTTCATCGATGCATCGAGCGTGGCGGCGCGCGAGGCCGCCATCGGCAGTGGCGGCGTGATGCCGGGGCGCGAACTCGCCATGGTGTTTTCGGCGCTGCGCGCGAACGATCTTGTCTGGTCGTACGTGGTCAACAATTACCTGAAGGGCCGGCCGCCGGAAGCGTTCGATCTGCTCCACTGGAACGCGGATTCGACCAATCTGCCGGGCCCGATGTACTGCTGGTACGTCCGCAATACGTATCTGGAAAACAACCTGCGCGAGCCGGGAAAGGTCTCCGTGCTCGGCGTGCCCGTCGATCTTCGCAGTGTCAGGGTTCCGGCCTACGTGCTGGCGACCCGCGAGGATCATATTGTGCCCTGGCGCACCGCCTACCGCACGACGCGGCTCCTCGGCGGCGAGACGCGCTTCGCGCTTGGGGCGAGCGGGCACATCGCCGGGGTGGTCAATCCGGCCGCGAAGGGCAAGCGCAGTTACTGGGTTGGCGGCGAATCCGGCCCGGACGCCGACGCCTGGCTTGCAGGGGCGACGGAGACGACGGGCAGCTGGTGGCGCGACTGGAGCGAATGGCTCGGGCGCTTTGGCGGCGGGCGCGCAAAGGCGCGCGCGCGTCTGGGCAATGCGAAGTACAAGCCGATTGAGCCCGCACCCGGGCGCTACGTAAAGCAACGCCTGGCGTAAGCGGCGGCCGTTCAACTGGGAGCGAAATGTCGATGACACCTGCAACAACCCTGGAGCGCAGAGATGCGCGCGCGAATTCGGAATCCTCGCAGGAGACTGGAAAGTCGATGCGGCAGCGCGTCGTTTTCGTCAGTGGCGGCATGGGCGGGATCGGCACGGCCGTGTGCCGGCGCCTCGCGCGCGGCGGCGCGAAAGTGGTGGCAGGCTGCCTGCCGGGCTACGAAAAGAAGGACGAGTGGCTCGCAAAGATGCGCAGCGATGGCCTGCAGGTGCACGCGGCCGAGGGCGATGTCGATGACTACGAGTCCTGCGCCGATATGTTCTACCAGATCAGTTCCGTCATCGGCCCGGTCGACATTCTGGTCAACAACGCGGGCATCACGCGCGATGGCGTGTTCAAGCGCATGTCGCCGAACGACTGGTACGCGGTGATCAACACCAACCTCAACAGCGTCTTCAACGTGACACGTCAGGTCATCGAGGGGATGACCGAGCGCGGCTGGGGGCGCATCATCAACATCTCCTCGGTGAACGCGCTCAAGGGCCAGTTCGGCCAGACCAACTACTCCGCGGCCAAGGCCGGCATGCACGGTTTCTCCAAGGCGCTCGCGCAGGAGGTGGTGAAGAAGGGCGTGACCGTGAACACCGTCTCGCCGGGCTACGTCGAGACCGACATGGTGCGCGCGATGAAGCGCGAGATCCTGGAGTCGATCATCGAACAGATTCCCATGGGCCGGCTGGCACAGCCCGAGGAGATCGCGAGCCTGGTGGCCTACCTCGCTTCGGATGAGGCCGGATACATTACCGGGGCGAATATCTCGATCAACGGCGGGCTGCACATGGCCTGATCCGTACCCGGCTTGACCAGTATCAGTTCGGTGCAATAATCTCGAGCGATAATCGGGAAGGCACCGATCGGCACCTGGAGGAGGAATCATGACAAAGCGGCTGGCGCTCGTCACCGGCGGCATGGGTGGCCTGGGGGAAACCATCAGCACCAAAATGGCGGACGCGGGGTACCGCGTCGCCGTGACCTACTCGCCGTCGAACAAGACCGCCGACAAGTGGGTGGCTGGTATGAAGTCGGGCGGCTACGATTTCGAAGCCTACCCCTGCGACGTCGCGGACTACGATTCCTGCCGGAACTGCGTTGCCAGGATAGCTTTCGAGATTGGGCAGATCGACATCCTGGTGAACAACGCGGGCATCACCCGCGACATGACCTTCCGGAAGATGACCAAGGCCGACTGGGACGTGGTGCTGCACACCAACCTCGATTCGGTATTCAACATGACCAAGCAGGTGTGCGACGGCATGGTGGACCGGGGCTGGGGCCGGGTGATCAACGTGTCCTCGGTGAACGGATCCAAGGGTGCGTTCGGCCAGACCAACTACTCGGCGGCGAAGGCGGGCATGCACGGATTCACCAAGTCGCTCGCCCTCGAAGTGGCGAAAAAGGGCGTGACCGTCAATACCATTTCCCCGGGCTACATCGGCACCAGGATGGTGACGGCGATTCCGAAGGAAATTCTCGACTCGAAGATCCTCCCGCAGATTCCGGTGGGGCGCTTGGGCAAGCCGGAGGAAGTGGCCGGACTCATCATCTATCTGTGCTCGGAAGAGGCGGCCTTCGTCAACGGCGCCAACATCGCCATTAACGGCGGCCAGCACATGGCCTGATGCCATTCCCGCGGTGGAGTATGATGTCGCACTGCAGCACCCGCGCGCTTCATTGATGCTAGGGTCCCATGGCCGAATCCGTCCGACAGATCAAGAAATACCCCAATCGCCGGCTCTACGACACGCGCACGAGCACCTATATCACGCTCGCCGATGTGAAGAAGTTGGTCATGCAGGGAGAGGAATTCCAGGTGGTGGACGCCAAGAGCGGCGAAGACCTCACCCGCTCGATCCTGCTCCAGGTCATCATGGAAGAGGAATCCGCCGGCGCCCCGATGTTCTCCTCGAACATCCTCACCCAGTTCATTCGCTCCTACGGCGACGCCATGCAGGGCACGCTCGGCAGCTACTTGGAGCGCAACATGCAGCTGTTCAGCGAAATCCAGAAGCGCATGCAGGATCAGTCGCAAAAGCTCTACGGCGAGCCGGCCAAGATGAACGAGGACTTGTGGAAGCAGTTCATGAGCTTCCAGGGTCCGGCGATGCAGAACCTGGTTACGGCGTACATGGAACAGAGCCGCAATGTGTTCCTGCAGATGCAGGAACAGCTGCAGAACCAGACGCGCAACGTGTTTTCTGGATTGTCCTTCCCTGGCTTCCCCGGAATGCCGGGCTTCGGCCCGCAGCCCGGCGCCGCCCAGCCGCCGGGCGACGACAAGAAGCCCGACGAAGAAAAGAAGTCCTAGGACGCCAGCTACAAGAATGTCTGCTGCGCCCAAAGTCGGGTTCGTCTCGCTCGGCTGTCCCAAGGCGCTGGTCGATTCCGAAGTAATCCTGACGCGCCTGCGCGCCGAAGGCTACGCGACTTCGCCCTCGTATGCGGGCGCCGACCTGGTTGTCGTCAATACCTGCGGCTTCATCGAGGCGGCCGTGCAGGAATCCCTCGATGCGATCGGCGAGGCGCTCAGCGAAAACGGCCGAGTCATCGTCACTGGTTGCCTGGGCGCGAAGGCGGACGTCGTCCGGCGGGCGCATCCGAAGGTTCTCGCCGTCACCGGCCCGCACGCGCTCGACGAGGTCATGACCGCGGTGCACCGGCATTTGCCCAAGCCCCACGATCCGTTCAGCGATCTCGTTCCGCCGCAAGGCATCAAGCTGACGCCCAGGCACTACGCCTACCTGAAGATCTCGGAGGGCTGCAACCATCGCTGCTCGTTCTGCATCATCCCGTCGCTGCGCGGCGACCTCGTCAGCCGGCCGATCGGTGAAGTGATGCGCGAGGCGGAGAACCTCGTCGCGGCGGGTGTGAAGGAGCTTCTGGTCATTTCCCAGGACACCAGCGCCTACGGCGTTGACATCAAGTACCGGACTGGGTTCTGGGGCGGCAAGCCGCTCAGGACGCGCATGGCGGACCTGGCCGTCGCGCTCGGCGCCCTCGCAGGAAAGGACGCTGCGAGCGCAGGAAACGACGCCGCGAGCGGCGTGTGGGTGCGACTGCATTATGTCTATCCCTATCCGCACGTCGACGAAATCATTCCGCTGATGGCTGAGGGCAGGATCCTTCCCTACATCGATGTGCCGTTCCAGCACGCGAGCAAGAGGATACTCAAGCTCATGAAGCGCCCGGCGAGCGGCGAGGACAATCTCGAGCGCATCCGCGCCTGGCGCGCGATCTGCCCGGACATCACCATCCGCAGCACCTTCATCGCCGGGTTCCCGGGGGAGACCGAGGAGGAATTCCGCGAGCTGCTCGAGTTTCTCGAGGCCGCCGAGCTCGATCGCGTCGGCTGCTTCGCCTACTCGCCGGTGGAGGGCGCGCAGGCCAACCGGCTCCCCGGGGCGGTGCCCGAAGAGGTGCGCGAGGAGCGGCGAGCGCGCCTGATGCAGCTGCAGGAGAAAATCAGCGCGCGTCGGCTGCAGCGCCACGTCGGCAAGACTGTGCGTGTCCTTGTGGACGAGGTCGGGCCGACGATCGCATTGGCGCGATCGAGCGCCGACGCTCCCGAGATCGACGGCGTGGTGCGCGTCGAGGGCGCAGGCAGGCTCGCGGCGGGCGACTGGGCGCATGTCGAGATCACCTCCGCGGATGCTCACGACCTGAGGGGGAGCCTGGTTCCCGAAAAATCGAGGCGCCGCGCGGCGGCGCAGATCCTGTGAAACAAGGAGATTCCCATGGCACAGCGTGAAGTGGTGGTGGTGAGCGGAGTGCGCACCGCGATTGGCGACTACGGCGCCTCGCTCAAGGACATCGCCCCGACCAGGCTCGGCGCGATCGCCGTCAAGGAAGCGGTGTCGCGCGCGAAGATCGATCCGGCGACGGTCGGCCACGTCGTCCTCGGCAGCGTGATCCACGGCGAGGCGCGCGACATGTACATTTCGCGCGTCGCCGCGATCGAAGCCGGCCTGCCGGTGGGCACGCCGTGCCTCACGGTGAACCGGCTGTGCGGCAGCGGCCTGCAGGCGATCGTCTCCGCCGCGCAGCACATCCTGCTCGGTGATACCGACATCGCGATAGGCGCCGGCGCGGAGAGCATGAGCCGCGCCGCCTACTTCATGCCCGCGGCGCGCTGGGGCCAGCGCATGGGCGACGCGCAGGTCATCGACGCGATGACCGGGGCGCTGCACGATCCGTTCGGCCACGGCCACATGGGAATTACCGCGGAAAACATCGCGGCAAAGTACGGCATGACGCGCGAAGAGCAGGACGCTTTTTCCATGGAGAGCCACCGGCGCGCCGCGAAGGCCATCGAGGCCGGTCATTTCAGGAGCCAGATCGTCCCGGTCGAGGTGAAATCGAAGAAAGGTCCGGTCGCGTTCGACACCGACGAGCACGTGCGCAAGGACATGAAGATCGAGGACCTGCAGAAGCTCAAGACGGTGTTCAAGAAGGACGGCACGGTGACCGCCGGAAATGCCTCGGGGATCAACGACGCCGCGGCGGCGGTCGTGCTCATGGAAGCGTCCGCCGCGCAAAAGCAGGGGATGAAGCCGCTCGCGCGCCTGGTGGCCTACGCGCACGCCGGCGTCGACCCGCAGCTGATGGGCCTGGGGCCGATTCCCGCGGTGAAGCGGGTATTCGAGAAAGCCCGGCTCAAGCCCTCGGACATGGACGTGACCGAGTCGAACGAGGCGTTTGCGGTGCAAGCGATGGCCGTGACCCGCGACCTCGGCCTCGATCCGGCGAAGGTAAACCCCAACGGTGGAGCCGTTGCTCTCGGCCATCCGATCGGCGCCACCGGCTGCATTCTCACCGTGAAGGCGCTCTACGAATTGCAGCGTACCCAGAAGCGCTACGCGCTCGTCACCATGTGCATAGGCGGCGGGCAGGGGATCGCGGCGATTTTCGAGCGGATGTAAGGCTCCGGGAGCGTGGCGCGCAGACCGAAAATCGGGTTCGTCCTCGGCGCCGGGTCGGCGCGCGGCTGGGCGCATATCGGGGTGCTGCGCGCACTCGACGAGGCCGGCATCCGTCCGGACTTGATCGCCGGCTGTTCGGTGGGCGCTGTCGTCGGTGCGGCGTATGCGGCTGGCCGGCTGGATCAGATGGAGACTTGGGCGCGGTCGCTCGACTGGAAGCGCATCCTGAGGCTGATGGATTTCGGGCTGCGCGGCGGGCTCATCAAGGGCAAGCGCGTGCGCGAGGTATTCCGCGAGCAGTTCGTCGAGCGCGAATTTTCGGAACTGTCGGTGCAATTCGCTACGGTGGCGACCGACCTGCATTCGGGCCAGGAGGTCTGGCTGCGCGAAGGCAAGGTGTCCACTGCGGTCGGCGCTTCGGTGGCCGTGCCGGGCCTGTTCCGGCCGGTGCTGCACGAGGATCGCTACCTCGTCGATGGCAGCGTGGTCAACCCGGTGCCGGTCTCGCTTGCCCGCGCCATGGGTGCGGACATCGTCCTCGCGGTGGATCTGGGTTCGGACCTTATCGGGCGCTACGTTCGCGACGACGCGCGTGCCCCGACCGAAACGTCGACGCAGAGCTTCATAGGCAAGTTGCTGTCCCGCTATGCCAAGCCCGGCGAGCCGGCGGAGATGGAACTCGATCGGCCTTCGCTGCTGGAGACGCTCATGGGGTCGATCAACATCATGCAGGTGCGCATCGCGCGCAGCCGCCTCGCGGGTGAGCCTCCCGATGTGCTGCTGACGCCGCGCCTTGGGCGCCTAGGGCTGCTCGACTATCACCGC
>JBGPTG010000162.1:0-7825 GCA_041490545.1 Gammaproteobacteria bacterium | reverse complement strand
GCTTTTCCGGTTCGCAACCCATATAACAAGTCTGCACTTTGAGGAGATCCCGCAATGGCAATGTCTGCCAGTGACGTATTGAAATTGATCAAGGAGAAAGAGGTCAAGTTCGTCGACCTGCGCTTCACCGACACCCGTGGCAAAGAGCAGCACGTCTCAGTGCCGGCCAAGGCGTTCACGATGGAGAAGTTCGAAATCGGGCATTTCTTCGACGGTTCTTCGATTGCCGGATGGAAGAGCATCGAGGCCTCAGACATGCTCCTGATGCCCGACCCGGACTCTGCCCGGATGGATCCGTTTACCGACGAACCCGTGCTCAACGTGAGTTGCGATGCGGTCGAACCGGCGGACGGGAAAGGCTACGACCGCGATCCGCGCACCATCGCCAAGCGCGCCGAGGCATACCTGAAATCCAGCGGCTTGGGCGATACCGCCTATTTTGGCCCCGAGCCCGAATTCTTCATCTTCGACTCTGTCACCTGGAACGTGGATATGTCAGGCTGCTTCGTGAAAATCAAATCCGAAGAGGCGCCCTGGTCTTCCGGGGAGGAATACGAAGGCGGCAACATGGGCCATCGGGCCCCGGTGAAGGGAGGCTACTTCCCGGTAGCGCCGGCCGACTCTCAGCAGGACATCCGCAACGCAATGTGTTTGGCGCTCGAGCAGCAGGGGGTAGAGGTCGAGGTGCATCATCACGAAGTCGCCGCAGCCGGGCAAAACGAGATTGGCACGAAGTTCAACAGCCTGGTCAAGCGCGCCGACTGGATGCAGATCCTTAAGTACACGGTATGGAACGTAGCCCACTCTTACGGGAAAACTGCCACGTTTATGCCCAAGCCCATCGTCGGTGACAACGGGTCGGGGATGCATGTGCACCAATCCGTGTGGAAGGACGGCAAGAATCTCTTTACCGGGAACGGCTACGCAGGCCTATCCGACTTTGCGCTTTACTACATCGGCGGCATCATCAAACACGCCAAGGCCCTCAATGCGATCACCAATCCCGGAACGAATTCCTACAAGCGCCTGGTCCCCGGGTTCGAGGCGCCGATCAATCTCGCGTATTCGTCGCGCAACCGGTCGGCTGCGTGCCGCATTCCGCTGGTAACCAACCCGAAGGCGCGTCGCGTGGAAGTCCGCTTTCCAGACCCCACCGCCAACCCGTATCTGGCGTTTGCCGCGATGCTCATGGCGGGTCTGGACGGTGTTCAGAACAAGATTCACCCCGGCGATCCGATCGACAAAAACCTCTACGATCTGCCCCCGGCACAGGCCAAGAAAGTCCAGAACGTGTGCTCTTCGCTCGATATGGCGATCGAACATCTCAACAAGGATCGGGAGTTCCTGACGAAGGGCGGAGTCTTTTCGGACGACATGCTCGACGCGTACTGTGCGCTGAAGATGGAGGAAGTGACTCGCTTCCGGATGACTACCCATCCGGTCGAGTTCGACATGTACTACAGCGCCTGAAGGAGCGGGATGGTCCGGGCCAGCCGGGCCCAGGGGTAAGACAAGCGAGGAGGATGGGGCGCCCGCCGAGGGCGTTTCGTCCTTTTTTCATTTGAAATCAGTGTTATTTTGGCCTACACTCAACCCTCCCAAGCGGGTCTGGTGGAGGCGTGGCGTTGAGCAAGGGACTAATCGGCTTGTTTTTTTTCGCGCTGGTTGCGCCTTGTGGGCACGCCCAGAGCGAGGTCTACAAGTGCCCCGACGCAAGCGGGCGGCCGACCTACACGAACGTCAAGCGCGACACGATTGGCAAGAAGTGCACCCTGGTCGCCAAAGAGGTATCGGTCGTCCCGGCGCAAAGCCCGACACGTTCCCTGCAGCCACCAGGTGCCACCGGGTCCGCAGCCGTACGCGACGAAAACCGGCGAAAGATCATCGAGTCGGAGCTAGAGAACGAGCAGCAACTGCTTGCCGATGCCAGGCAGAAGCTCGTCGAGCAGGAGGGCATTCGCACTGGGGACGAGCGCAACTACGCCAGGGCCCTCGATCGGTTGAAACCTTACCAGGAAGCCGTCGACCAGCACAACAAGAATATCGACCAGCTTCGCGCCGAGCTCGGCCGGCTCAGATAAGTCTAGGGCTCCGGCCCGGATCCATCGGACTCTTGCAGGATTACGACGCCTTACCGCGGGCTCGCGGGCGCGCCTGTTCGCCGTACCTCGCCGTTCTCACGCGGGAAATTCCGGCATGAGCGCCGAGGCATTCTCCGGTTTGGAGTTGCTCGCCACTGGCGTTGTGGTGCTGGACGGCGAACTCCGGGTCAAGTACGTCAACCCTGCCGCTGAGGCATTGTTCGCTACCGGTCGCAGGGGGCTGCTAGGGCAGTCCTTTCCCGCCCTTTTCGCCAATTCCCTCCCGCTCGAGGGCCTGCTGCGCCAGGCTATTCTGGAGCAACGAGGTTTTGCCGACCAGGATCTGATCCTTACCCCGCCTGGACAGGAGCCACTGCATCTCAACTGCATTGTTACGCCCCTCGAATCTCCGGCCGCCGCGCTGCTCCTCGAGCTGCGGCCGATCGATCAGCGACTACGCATTGAGCGCGAGGAACACCGGCTCAACCAGCATCAGGCAAACCGCGAACTGATTCGCAATCTCGCGCACGAAATAAAGAATCCCCTGGGCGGCCTGCGCGGCTCGGCCCAACTGCTCGAACGGGAACTCGACCGCCCGGCCCTGAGGGAGTACACCCGCGTGATCATCAAGGAAGCCGACCGGCTGCAAGCGCTGATGAACCGCCTGCTGGCGCCACACCGCCCCGCAAGCCAAGTGCCCATGAACATTCACGAAGTGTGCGAGCGGGTGCGCAGCCTGATTCTGGCGGAGTTTCCGGAGGGCATCCGGGTGGAGCGGGACTATGACGCCAGCCTCCCGGAGTTCCGCGGTGACCCCGAGCAGCTCATCCAGGCTGTCCTCAACATCGTGCGCAACGCCGCGCAGGCGATTTGCAGGAGCGGTGGATCGACGCCGCCGTGTGGAGGCCGGATTCTGCTTCGGACGCGGGTCGCACGGCGTGCGGCCCTGGCCCGAAACCTCAGCAAGCTGGCATTAGAATTGCAAGTGATCGATAACGGTCCGGGTGTGCCGGCAGAAATCCGCGACAGGATCTTCTTCCCTCTGGTTACGGGGGGAGAGGGTGGAACCGGGCTCGGACTGACACTGGCGCAGACTTTCGTCCAGCACCACCAAGGGGTGGTCGAGTGCGAGAGCCAGCCTGGAAGGACCTGTTTCCGTATCGTGCTGCCGATACGCGGAAGGACCACCGCATGAGACCTGTCTGGGTCATTGACGACGATCGTTCGATCCGCTGGGTATTCGAGAAGGCCCTCGCCCGCGAAGGCATTCCTTTCCAGACCTTCGCCCATGCCAACGACGCCCTGGATGAACTCGCTGCTGCCGGCGCGCCACAGGTTCTGGTGTCGGATATCCGCATGCCCGGTACTACCGGGCTGGAACTGCTGCAGAGCGTCAAGCAGAGATTTCCGAACGTCCCGGTAATCATCATGACCGCCTACTCGGACCTGGAATCGGCGGTCGCCGCGTTTCAGGGGGGGGCATTCGAATATCTTCCAAAACCATTCGACGTCGATCAGGCAGTCGAGCTGATTCGACGCGCGCTCGATGAGAGTGCGCGTGAGGACAAGACGGAGGAAGCTCTCGCGGTTTCGCCCGAGATTCTCGGGCAGGCCCAATCGATGCAGGAAGTGTTTCGCGCCATAGGCCGGCTGTCCCAGTCCGGCGCCACCGTGCTGATCACGGGGGAATCGGGGACAGGAAAGGAACTCGTTGCGCGCGCGCTGCACCGGCACAGTCTCCGCTCGGACAAGCCCTTCATCGCCATCAATACCGCGGCGATGCCCAAGGACTTGCTGGAGTCGGAGTTGTTTGGCCATGAACGCGGCGCCTTTACGGGTGCGCAGTCGATGCGCAGAGGCCGATTTGAGCAGGCCGAGGAAGGCACGCTCTTTCTCGACGAAATCGGCGACATGCCCGCGGAACTGCAGACGCGCCTGCTGCGCGTGCTCTCTGACGAAACCTATTACCGGGTCGGCGGTCACCAGCCGATTCACGCCAACGTTCGTATCATTGCGGCCACCAATCAGGAACTGGAAGCCCGTGTGCGGGACGGCCTGTTTCGCGAGGATCTCTATCACCGTCTGAACGTCATCCGCCTGCGGCTGCCTTCGTTGCGCGATCGCCGCGAGGACATCCCGCTGCTTGCGCGTAATTTCCTGGCAAAGTCGGCGCGCCAACTCGGCACTGAGCCAAAGCGCCTTTCGGAGACGGCGATGACGTACCTGTCTGCACAGGACCTGCCCGGAAACGTGCGCCAGCTCGAGAACGTCTGCCATTGGCTCACGGTAATGTCTCCTACCCAGGTCGTGGAGATCGGCGACTTTCCGGCGGACCTGCGCGAGACGCGTCCCGCCCACGCTGCCGATTGGATAGCTGCACTCGGGCAGGAAGCCGACAGGCGACTCGCCAAAGGAGACACCAACATCATGGACGACCTGTCGAAGAGCTTCGAGAGAACCTTGATCGCCAAGACGCTCGCTCACACGGGTGGCCGGCGCATCGAGGCCGCCGGCCTTCTCGGCATCGGTCGCAACACGATTACCCGCAAGATTGTGGAACTGGGCATTGAAGGTGGCGATCCCTCCGACGCCACGACACCCGATGCGGCCTAGAATGACACTTTGCAAGGTAAGGAGAACGCAGTGAACCTCGCAGCTTCTGCTCCTTACAGCGTGGACCTTCCCGCCGGAGTGGAAATCCGCGCCGAACCTGTACCCGGGCAGGACCGTATTCTGAATGCTGCCGCCCTGGGCTTCATCGCCAGACTGCATCGCACGTTCGAGACCCGCCGACAGGATCTCCTGGGGCGGCGCGCGTCGCGCCAAAGCGAGTTCGATGCGGGAAAACTGCCGGATTTTCTGCCCGAAACTGCACGCATCCGCGAGTCGGAATGGCGCATCGCGCCGCAGCCGGCGGACATGCTGGACCGCCGGGTGGAGATTACCGGGCCTACGGACCGCAAGATGGTCATCAATGCGCTCAACTCGGGCGCCTCGACGTTCATGGCCGATTTCGAGGACGCCAACTGTCCTACCTGGACCAACATGATCGATGGCCAGATCAACCTGTACGACGCGGTGCGCCGCACGATCGGATTCGAGCAGGGCAGCAGGACCTACAGACTCAACGACCGGGTTGCAGTCTTGATTCCGCGTCCGCGAGGCTGGCACCTCGACGAGAAGCACGTGCTGGTCGACGGCAAGCCTGTTTCCGGGGCCATCTTCGATTTTGCGCTGTATTTTTTCCACAATGCACGGGAGTTGCTCGATTGCGGCACCGGCCCCTACTTCTACCTGCCGAAGATGGAATCCCATCTGGAGGCGCGTCTTTGGAACGAAATATTCAAGCTGGCGCAGGATGACCTGGGCATGCCGCGGGGATCGATCAAGGCGACAGCGCTGATCGAGACGGTGGTGGCGGCGTTCGAAATGGACGAAATACTCTGGGAGCTCCGCGAGCATTCTGCCGGACTCAACATTGGGCGCTGGGACTACATCTTTTCCTGCATCAAGAAATTCCGCGCGAACCGCGAGTTCTGCCTGGCCGACCGCGCCCAAGTGACCATGACGGCACCGTTCATGCGCGCTTACGCGCTGCTGCTCGTCAAGACCTGCCATCGGCGCGGAGCGCCGGCGATGGGGGGCATGGCCGCGCAAATCCCGATCAAGGACGACCCGGTAGCCAACGAGGCGGCGTTGGCGAAAGTGCGCGACGACAAGCTGCGCGAAGTCACCGATGGCTGTGACGGCACCTGGGTGGCTCACCCGGGCCTGGTGCCGGTCGCAAGGGAAATATTCGATCGGCACATGCCGCAGCCGAACCAGTACGACAAGCAGCGCTCCGACGTGAGCGTTTCCGCAGGGGACCTGCTCAACTTTCGTCCGGAGGCGCCGATCACCGAGGCCGGCCTGCGCAACAACATCTCGGTGGGCATCCAGTATCTGGGCGCCTGGCTTGCGGGCAACGGCTGCGTGCCGGTCTTCAACCTCATGGAAGACGCGGCGACGGCCGAAATATCCCGCTCGCAGATCTGGCAATGGATACGCTCGTCCAAGGGCGTGCTTGCCGACGGCAGGAAGGTCACCAAGGAACTGTTCCGCACACTGCTGGCGGAGGAATTGCCCAAGGTGAGATCACACCTGGGCGAGCAGGCGTGGAAGGCCGGCAAGTACGAATCCGCCGCGCAGCTCTTCGACCGTATCACCACCGACGACCGATACGTCGAATTTCTTACGCTTCCCGCGTACGACTACGTCGCCTGATCCATGGCCGCGACGATCCGCTCGTGGGTGAGCGGAAGGTTGCGCACGCGCACGCCGAGCGCGTGCGCGACGGCGTTTGCAATCGCCGCAGCCACGGGGCCTTGAGCGGCTTCGCCGGCGCCCACGGCAGGGAGGTCCGGGTGGTCGATCAATTCGACTTCGACTGAAGGAACTTCGCTGAATTTCAGGATCGGGTAGTCCTCCCAGGACAGGCTGGCAATCCCGTGGCTGCCGAGCCTGACCTGCTCCTTAAGCGTCCAGCTGGTCGATTGGATTGCACCGCCTTCGATCTGGTTGATCACCCCGTCCGGATTGATGACGAGTCCGACGTCTACCGCGACCACGAGGCGCGTCACGCGAACCTCGTGTTCGATCCGAACCTCGGCGACAACCGCGCAATAGGCCCCGAGATTCTTGTATTTCGCGAACGCCAGGCCGTGGCCGCGGCCTTCTTCGGATTTCCAGCCGTTCCAATCGGCGCGCCGCGCCGCGCTTTCGATGACCGCGCGGGCGCGAGGATCCTTCAGGTGGCGCAGCCGGAACGCGACGGGATCGATTTGTGCCGCGGCAGCGAGCTCATCCATGAAGGACTCGATGGCGAACACATTCGCATACGCGCCCAGCGACCGCAGCGCTGACGTGCGCACGGGCATCTCCCGAACGTAGTGATTCACGACGCGCTGGTTGGGAAATTCATAAAGCGGGATCGCGTTGCGATCGGCAGCGCCGGCCGGGAGCGGCATGTTGATGGCTGGAGATCGGCTGAAGGGAATCGCGAGGTGCCACGCGGCGAGCAACGCGGGATGGTCCGAGCGGCCGGGCCGGCTGCTGTGACCGTTGCTCCACAACTCGTGCTGCCAGTCGGTGATGTCGCCTTCCGCGTCGAGCGACGCTCGCAGGGTCAGGGCCATGGCGGGCCCGCAGGGCGCCCAGCCAAACTCGTCATCGCGCATCCACTGCAGCAGCACCGGTCGCGCGCCCGCCGCGCGCGCAAGCAGGGCCGCGTCCAGGGCCACGTCGTCAGCACCGTTGTGACCGTAGCAGCCCGATCCTTCCGCGTGTCGCACGACGATCGCGTCTTCGGGCATGCGCAGCGCCTTCGAGAGATCCGCCCGGAGATTGAATATTCCCTGGCTATGGCTCCACACCGTGAGTTTCCCGGCGTCGAAGCGGGCAAGCGCGCAGGAGGGGCCGATCGACGCGTGCGAGATGTACGGTTTGGTGTAGGAAGCCTCGAGGGTCTTTGTCGCGCGGCGTTTTGCGCTTGCGTCGCTTTTTTCGCTGATGACCCGGTGATCGATCGCGTGTTCCTTCAGCCACAGGTGGATATCACGGGGAAAAGGCTCCGCCTTCTGCCACACCGCGGCGCTGCGCAGGATGCGTTGCGCATCGACGGCAGTTGCCTCGCGCTCGGCGAGGACTCCGAGAAAATCTCCGTCGCGGACGATGGCTGTGAATCCCGGCATCGATTCGACCTTGCT
>JBGPTG010000161.1:0-7837 GCA_041490545.1 Gammaproteobacteria bacterium | reverse complement strand
ATTCGACGAAAGAAGAACTGCACGCCTACGAAGAACCGTTCCTCGCGCGCGGCGTCGCGATCCTCGCGATCGACGGGCCGGGGCAGGGCGAGGCGGAATACGACATTCCCATCTGCGGCGACTACGAGCGTGCCGCGCGCGCCACCTGCGATTGGATCGAGAAGCGCGCCGACCTCGACGCGTCGAAGATCGCCATGTGGGGCGTGAGCCTGGGCGGCTACTACGCGCCGCGCGCGACCGCCTACGAAAAGCGCATCAAAGCCTGCATTGCGCTCTCCGGGCCGTTCGAATGGAAGGAAATCTGGGACGCGCTGCCGGGCCTGACGCGCGAGGCCTTTCGCGTGCGCAGCCATTGTGCGACCGAAGCCGAGGCGCTGAAGCATGCGGCGACGCTCTCGATGAAAGACGCCGCGGCGAAAATCGCCTGCCCGATCTTCATCGTCACCGGGCGGCAAGACCGGCTGGTGCCGGCGTCGCACGCCGAGCGGCTGTCCAAGAGCGTCTCCGGTCCGGTAGAGTTGCTGATCGTCGAGGACGGCGGGCACAACGCCAACAACCGTCCTTACCGTTACCGTAGCCGGACGGCCGACTGGCTCGCCGGGCAGCTTGGATTGCCCAGGATTTGAAGGCCGAAAAGGAGAAGAGACCATGACTGCAGAAAAACGCTGGATGCTGTTTGCCGCACTCGCATTAGCCCCGGCGCTCGCCGCCGCCCAAACGTTTCCCAGCCGGACCATCCACCTGGTGTCCGGCGTTACCCCCGGCAGCGCCTCGGACACGACGGCGCGCATCGTCGCCGAGCGACTGCAGGCGAGCCTCGGCCAGGCGGTGATCGTCGAGAACAAGCTCGGCGCGGGCGGGCTGATCGGCGCCGCGTACGTCGCCAAGGGCGAGCCCGACGGGCACCTCATCAGCATTTACACCTCGGCGTTCACCGTGGCGCCGCTGCTCTCACCCGGGGCGCTCGACCCCAAGGAGCTGGCGGCGGTCGCGACGCTGGGAACGGTCCCCACGGTGCTGGTCGTCTCGACGGCCAAAAACTACAAAACCGTCGCCGACCTCGTCGCCGCGGCCAAGGCCAGGCCCGGGGCGATCGTCGGCACCACGGCGGGGATCGGCAGCTCGACGCACATGAACCTGGAGCGCTTTCGCATCTCCGCCGGCATCGACGTACTGCAGCTGCCGATGAAGGGGGCGCCGGATGCGCTCACCGAGGTGCTCACCGGGCGCGCCGATTTCTATTTCGCGCTGCCCTTCCAGGTCGGAGGGCAGATCAAGGAGGGCAAGCTGCGCGCGCTCGCGGTGGGCTCGCCCAAGAGGAGTGCGCTCTTTCCCGACGTGCCCACGACTGTCGAGGCAGGCTATCCGAACTCCGACTACAACTTCTGGATCGGCGCGCTGGTCTCCTCCAGGACGCCGCGCGACATCCAGCTGCGGCTGAACAAGGAGTTCAACGCCGCGGTGGGTTCGGCCGAGGTTCGCGAAAAATTTCTCAAGCTGGGCGTGGACCCCTTGAGCATGTCGCTGCCGGCTTT
The DNA here is from genome assembly GCA_041490545.1 of Gammaproteobacteria bacterium. Lineage (GTDB taxonomy): Bacteria > Pseudomonadota > Gammaproteobacteria > Burkholderiales > SG8-39 > VBDM01. Next base: position 6,302 of record JBGPTG010000161.1, on the reverse strand, counting down.
CGAAGCGATGATCGCGAACGAGTTCGATTCAAACGCCAAGCTGATCAAGGCGGCGGGAATCACGAACCAGTAAACCGGACGCGAAAAAGCGCGCCGCTTTGCTTCCGCGGGATCGAACGGACACGGGGCGCCGTTTATCCCGCGGGTGCTGCATCGACCGGCGGGTGAAGATGCCCGCGGGGCGCGAGCGCGTGGCATACTTCGCATTCCGCAGAAAAGTCTCCCAGGGAAAGCTTCGATGGCCAAGCCGAAAAAATCCGCCGAACCGAAGGTCGTCCGACTGGACGACATCGACCCGCAGCACAACTGGAAGCGGCCGCTGCAGGCGCCCGGCCACACCCAGGTCGATTTCGAGGAGCGCATCGACTTCCAGCGGCTGCGCGACTACCGTCTCGCGCGCGTGCGCGCCGCGCTCTCGCAATCGGGCCTCGGCGCGCTGCTCTCGTTCGACCAGCACAACATCCGCTACACCACGAGCACGGTGATCGGCGAGTGGGCGCGCGACAAGTTGACGAGATATTCGCTGCTCACCGGCAACGGCGACCCGTACATCTGGGACTTCGGCAGCGCGGCGAAACACCATCGCCTGCACGCCCCCTGGCTGCATACCGACCACTGCCGCGCGGGGATGCTGGGCATGCGCGGTGCGACCGGCAGCGACATCACGCTGTTTCGCGAGGCCGCGAAGGAAATCAAGGCGCTCCTCGACGCCGAGGGCGTGGGCGACATGCCACTCGGCCTGGACGTGGTCGAGCCGCCGATGTTGTTCGAGCTGCAGAAGCTCGGAATCGAGGTGCGCGACGGCCAGCAGGTGATGCTGATGGCGCGCGAGGTGAAGAACATCGACGAGCTGACCCTCCTCAACATGGCCGCGGCGATGGTCGATGGCGTCTACCAGGACATCGCCGAGGCGCTGAAACCCGGGGTGAAGGAATCGCAGATCGTGGCGCTCGCCACCGCGCGGCTCTACGAGATGGGCTCGGACTGCGTCGAGGCGATCAATGCCATTTCCGGGGAGCGCTGCTCGCCGCATCCGCACAACTTCACCGACCGGCTGATCCGGCCCGGCGATCAGGCGTTCTTCGACGTCATCCAGTCGTACATGGGCTACCGCACGTGCTACTACCGGACCTTCAGCGTCGGGCGTGCCACGGCGCCGCAGCGCACCGCCTACCGCAAGGCGCGCGAGTGGATGGACCGGGCCATCGAATTGCTGAGGCCGGGAGTGAGCTCCGACAAGATAGCGCGCGCTTTCCCCGAAGCGAAGGAGATCGGCTTCTCCAGCGAGATGGAGGCGTTCGGCCTGAATTTCTGCCACGGCCTCGGGCTCGGCCTGCACGAGCGGCCGCTGATCTCCCGGGTCAATTCGCTGAAGGAGCCGATCGAGCTGAAAGCGGGCATGGTGTTCGCGGTCGAAACTTACTGCCCGGCGACAGACGGCATCTCGGCGGCGCGTATCGAGGAGGAAGTCATCCTCACCCCCGACGGCGCGAAGATCATTTCGCTTTACCCGGCGGAAGAACTGCCGATCGCGAATCCGTACTAGTTTCGGTTAAATGCCGTTAAAGCGGACCGCAAGGCGGCCGCTTTAACTCTGCCGGTTCGAACTGGCGCGAAGCGCAGTTGAACCGGCGAAAGAATCATCAAGCATTGAAGGAGACGAAGTCGATATGAGCACGGTGAAAACACAGGCAGCGCCTGCGCAGCGGGACGAGGCGATTCCGGAGGCGACACGGCTGCGGCTGTTCCAGCTGCAGGTCGAGATCCGTTACACCGAGAAGCGCGCCTACGACATGTTCTTGCAGAACCTGGTGAAAGGCACCAGCCACCTCGCGCTCGGCCAGGAAGCGGTGGCCTCGGGTTTCGCTGCCGCGATGAACAAGGACGATTACACCTTCTGCACCTATCGCGGGCATCACCATACGCTCGCGCGCGGCACCCCCATGGTGGCCGTGCTCGGGGAACTCATGGGCCGGCAATGCGGCCTGATGAAGGGCAAGGGCGGCTCGATGCACTTGACCAGCGTCGAGCACGGGGTGATGGGCTCGTACGCCATCGTCGGCGCGCATCTGCCGATCGCCGCCGGTGCGGCCTGGTCGGCGCAGTACCGTGGAACGAAGCAGGTCGCGGTGGCGTTCTTCGGCGACGGCGCGACCAACATCGGCGCTTTCCACGAGGCGCTCAACCTCGCCGCGGTATGGAAGCTGCCGGTGATCTTCTGCTGCGAGAACAACATGTACATGGAGTACACGCCGATTTCCAGCGTCACGGCGGTAAAGCACCCGGCCGCGGACCGCGCGGCCAGCTACGGACTGGAGCGCATCGTCATCGACGGCAACGACGCCGACGTCGTATACAGCACGGCGAGCGCGGCGATCGCCAGGGCCCGGTCGGGCGGCGGTCCGTCGCTGATCGAATGCCTGACCTACCGGCACAGCGGCCACTCGCGCGCCGACCCGGCGAAGTACCGGCCCAAGGAGGAAGTCGAGGAATGGATGAAGCGCGACCCGGTCGTGGTGTACCGCAGCCGGCTGCTCGGCATGGGCGTGGCCGAAGCGGCGCTCGCGAAAATCGAAACCGAGGCGATGGCCCGGCTCGACCAGGCCACGGAAACGGCCAAGGCGTCGCCGACGCCCGCGCTGGAGTCGGCGATGACCGACGTCTGGGCCGACGGAGGCAACGCATGGCGCAACTGACCTATCGCGACGCGGTCGCCGCCGGGATCGCGCAGGAAATGCGGCGCGACGAGCGCGTCGTGCTCTTCGGCGAGGACACCGCCGCCGCCGGCGGCGTGTTCAAGACCACGGTGGGCCTGTTCGAGGAATTCGGCGCGAGGCGCGTCAGGGACACGCCGATCTCCGAACTCGCCATCCTCGGCGCCGCGATGGGCGCGGCGATGACCGGCCTGCGGCCGGTGGCGGAAATCATGTTCTCGGATTTTCTCGCCTGTTGCTGGGACTACGTCGCCAACGAAATCGCCAAGACGCGCTACATGAGCGACGGACAGATCACGCTGCCGCTCGTGATCCGCACCGCCAACGGCGCCGGGTCGCGCTTCGGCGCGCAGCACTCGCAGAGCGTGGAGAACTGGGCGATGTCGGTGCCGGGCATCAAGGTCGTGGCGCCGTCGAACGCCGCCGACGCGAAGGGGTTGCTCGCCGCCGCAATACGCGATCCCGACCCGGTCATTTTCTTCGAGCACAAGAGCCTGCTCGCCAACAAAGGCGAAGTCCCCGACGGCGAGCATGTCGAGCCGCTCGGAAAAGCGAAAGTCCTGCGCGAGGGCAAGGACATCACCGTGATCGCGCTCGCCGCCATGGTCCCGCGGGCGCTCAAGGCCGCCGAGGCGCTCGCGGCCGAGCACGGCGTCCAGGCGACGGTGATCGACGTGCGCTCGCTGGTGCCGCTCGACGCGCAGACGCTGCTCGCGCACTCGGCGCGCACCGGGCGGGTGTTCACGGTGGAGGAAAATCCGCGGCTGTGCGGCTGGGGCGCAGAGATCGCCTCGATCATCCAAGAGGAGGCATTCGACGCGCTGAAAGGGCCGGTGATCCGGATCACGACCCCGCACGTGCCGCTGCCGGCGGCCGATCAGCTCGAGGACGCGGTGGTGCCGTCGATTGCGCGCATCGTTGCCGAAATCAGGCGCGGCCTGCAGGCGCGCCGCGCCGCCTAGCTGCTACAGGAGAGCGCAAAAACATGGACGTGATCATGCCGCAACTGGGCGAAACCGTGACCGAGGGCACCGTCGCCAACTGGTACAAAAAAGTCGGCGACGCAATCAAGGCGGACGAGCCGCTGTTCGACGTCGAGACCGACAAGGTGACCACCGAGATCCCGGCGATCGCGAACGGTGTGCTCAAGGCGATCCTGGTCGAGTCCGGTACCACCGTTCCGGTGGGAACGGTGCTGGCGGTAATCGAAACCGCGCCGAAGTAGATGAAACCTCATTGTGCGGGCCCTTCGCTGCGATCGAGGGTAAGCTCCGCCCGAAGAATCTGCTTCTGCGGACGTCAAAAAGCAGATCCTTCGCTTCGCTCAGGATGACAATACAGCAGGACAGAAGGAGAGTTGAATTGACTGCCGCAAACACAAACAAGAACAAGAACAAGGCTAAGCTCGGCTGGATCGGCGCCGGGCGCATGGGTTTTGAAATGGCGCGCCGGCTCGCGAAGAGCGGCTGCGACATCACCGTATGGAACCGCACGCGCGCCAAGGCCGAGCCGCTCGCGAAAGACGGCGTAAAGATCGCCGATTCGCTCGCCGAACTCGCCGACCGGGACATCGTGTTCTGCATGGTGTCGACTTACGACGACGTGAAGGAGGTCCTCGCGGGTTCGAAGGGGCTCCTGTCCGGGGGCAAGCGCGCACCGAAGATGGTGGTCGAATGCTCGTCGATTTCGCTCGAGGGCTCGGCGGAGCTGCGCAAGGTACTCGGCAGCCACGGCGTCGAGATGCTTTCCGCGCCGGTGTCGGGCAACGCCAAGGTGATCAAGGCGGGCAAGCTGACCTTCGTGGTGTCCGGACCCAAGGCGGCGTACGGTGTGGCCGCACCCTATCTTGCCAAAATGGGGCAAGGCTCGTCGTACGTCGGCGAGGGGGAACGTTCCCGCATCGTCAAGATCTGCCATAACGTGATGCTCGGCGTCGTCACCCAGTGCATGGCGGAAATCACCGTCCTCGCGGAAAAGGCCGGCGTGCCGCGCCACGCGTTCCTCGATTTTCTCAACAAGAGCGTGATGGGCTCGACGTTCACGCGCTACAAGGCGCCGGCGTTCGTCAACCTCGATTTCCACGTGACCTTCACGCCGTACCTGCTGCGCAAGGACCTCGATCTCGGGCTCGAAGCGGGCCGCAGGTTCGAGGTGCCGATGCCGCTCGCCTCGATCACCCGCGACCTGATCCAGTCGATGATGGGCAAGGGCATGACCGAAGAGGACTTCTCCATGCTGCTCGTGCAGCAGGCGCAGGCCTCGGGGCTGAAGCTCAAGCCGGAGAACGTGACGGTCGGCGACGGGCTCGCGTAACTTTTTTTGACAGAGGAGATTTGACATGAAAACCATCACAAGAATATTTGCCGCCATCGTTGCGGCGAGCGCGTTGCAGGTGTACGCGCAAGGCTATCCGAACAAGCCGGTGCACGTAATCATCACGTTTCCTCCCGGCAGCGGCACGGACATCGTCGGTCGCCTGGTCACGCAGAAGCTGTCGGAGTTCTGGGGACAACCGGTGGTGGTGGAAAATCGCGGCGGAGCGGGTGGCTCGATCGGTTCGGCGGTCATCGCGAAGGCGCCTGCGGACGGTTACATGCTGCTGATCAATTCCAATGCGCATGCGGTGAATCCGGCAATTTACGCTACGCTACCCTACGACACGCTGAAGGATTTCGTTGACATCGCTCCTCTCTCGGGAGCACCCAATGTCCTCGTGGTTTCTTCGAGCTCGAACATCAAATCGCTCGTGGACTTCATCGCCGAGGCCAAGGCTAAGCCGGGCAAGACGAACTTCGCCTCCGCCGGAATCGGCAGCGGTACGCACCTGAACCTCGAGAAGTTCAAGCTGGCTACGGGCATCGATGTCACGCACATCCCCTACAAGGGGACGCAGGAGGTGATGTCCGACCTTTTCTCGCAGCGCGTCGCCGCCTATTTCTCACCGATCTCGCCGGCGATTCCGTTTGTTCGCGATGGAAGGCTGCGCGCACTTGGAGTGACAAGCCCCAAGCGTTCGAGCTCGATGCCGGACGTGCCGACCGTCGCAGAGGCTGGTGTTCCGGGTTTCGAGTTCACTCTCTGGTTCGGGCTGTGGGGGCCGGCGGGCATGCCGGCGGATCTTGTCGCGAAAATCAACAAGGATGTGAACCGTGCACTTGCCAGTGCGGACGTGACTGAGCGCCTGGCCAAGCTTGGCAACGACCCCATGGTCATGACCCCGCAGGAATTCAGCCGGCTGGTACGCAAGGAGATCGACGATTACGCTCGCATCATCAAAGCCGCGGGCATCAAGCCGCAGTGAACGCTCAAGCAGGATACGCGACTGAATGAGCCCTTCGGACGCATGGGCGACAAGTATCCCATCATAAAGGTGGCGGCCGTTCAGGCCGCTTCCGTTTTTCTCGACCGCGAAGGATCGACTGACAAAGCCTGCGGCCTGATTCGCGAAGCCGGCAGGCACGGCGCCCGTGTCATCGGCTTTCCAGAGGGCTTCATTCCTGCACACCCCGTCTGGTATCACCATCATGCAGCGACGGGCGCGGTTGCAAACGAACTTGCAGTAGCGCTGTTCAAGAACGCGGTCGAGAT
>JBGPTG010000160.1:0-7850 GCA_041490545.1 Gammaproteobacteria bacterium | reverse complement strand
GGATGAGCCTGCGCTCCGCGAGATAATCCATCCATTCCGCATCGGCTGAGACAAAAATGTCTGCCGGAGCACCGTGCTCGATCTGCCGGGCGAGAGCCGAGCTCGCGCCGTAGGAAATCGTCGTCCGGTTCCCGGTCTCGGCGTCAAAGCGCCGTGCCGCATCATCGAGCGCATCCTTCAAACTTGCCGCGGCAAAGACGGTCGTGCCGGCGGCGCTTGCGGCAGCGGACGGGACAACGGCGAGCGGCAGCGACAGCAGTCCGGCGAGCAGGCATTTCAGGCGCAAGGGTGCTCCAAAGTCGTCATATACCAATATATATAACGATAGCCGGATTCTAATCGACGTTGATACCGGGGTGCAAAAGACCGGGTTAGCTGTTGCGCCGGACCGGCGCGATCAGCCGTGAAAAGCGCTTCAGTTCGGGCGCGACCGCCCGCGCCGCCTTGACTTCCATCGCGCGGTAGCGGCGCAGGACCTCTTCGCCCAGTTCGGTGATGCGCGCGCCGCCGCCGCCCCTCCCTCCCGTGAGCGTTTCCACCAACGGGCGCCGAAACGCGGCATTGAGCGCTTCGACCAGCAGCCAGCCGCGCCGGTAGGACATCCCCATCTCCCGCGCAGCCGCGGATATCGAGCCGGTGCGTGAGATCGCTTCCAGAATATTCGCCTTGCCCGGTCCCATGGCGACGACAGCGCCGATGAGAAGCCGGATTTTTGGTACCAGGCGATCTGGCATGAAGAAGTCCTGGACGAGGCTTGCTGCGAGAAGACGGCCTGAGTATAGTTTCATTCGCCGGGAATTGCAGACTCCCCATCAGACGGTGTCCCGTCCAAGCGCTGCGCACCCGTCAAGGAGAACTTGTGGACACCGCCGCTTCCGCGATTCCGAATCAGCCGCCCGCCCCGGTCAGCCTGGGCGAAGCTTTCCGCTACTGGTTGAAGCTCGGTTTCATCAGTTTCGGCGGCCCGACCGGGCAGATCGCCATCATGCACCAGGACCTGGTCGAGCGGAAACGCTGGATCTCGGAGAAGCGGTTCCTGCACGCGCTCAACTACTGCATGGTGCTGCCGGGACCTGAGGCTACGCAACTGGCGACGTACATCGGCTGGATGATGCACCGGACCTTGGGCGGGGTGATCGCCGGCGGCCTGTTCGTCCTGCCTTCGCTCGTCATCCTCGCCGCGCTCACCTGGATCTACCTCGTCTTTGGAAACCTGCCGCTTGTCGCGGGCGCGTTCTACGGTATCAAGCCGGCGGTCACGGCAATCGTGCTGTTCGCCGCGTACCGCATCGGCTCGCGCGCACTCAGGAACTCAGTGCTGTGGGCGATCAGCTTCGCCGCGTTCGTGGCGATCTTCGCCTTCGGCGTGCCCTTTCCCTGGATCGTGCTCGCCGCAGGCATCGTCGGCTACATCGGGGGGCGCATCGCTCCGGAGAAATTCGCCACCGGAGGGCACGGCACGGCCGGGAAGAGCTATGGAGCAGCACTCATCGATGACACGACGCCGACGCCGGCGCACGCGCGCTTCCGCTGGTCGAGCTTCGCAATCGTCCTCGCCGCTTTTCTCGCAATCTGGGGCGGGTCACTGGGTGCGCTCGTTGCGCTCTTCGGATGGGACAGTGCACTCGCGCAGATGGGCTGGTTCTTCACCAAGGCAGCGCTGCTCACCTTCGGCGGCGCGTATGCAGTGCTCCCCTACGTCTATCAGGGCGCCGTCGACCACTACCAGTGGCTTACTGCGACGCAGATGATCGATGGTCTTGCGCTGGGAGAAACCACTCCGGGACCGCTCATCATGGTCGTCGCCTTCGTCGGTTTCGTCGGCGCGTGGACTAAGGCAACTCTCGGCCCTGAAGCCCTGGTACTCGCAGGATGCGCAGGTGCGATCGTCGCGACCTTCTTCACCTTCCTCCCCTCGTTCCTGTTCATTCTCCTTGGCGGTCCGCTTGTCGAATCGACTCACGGCAAGCTGCAGTTCACCGCGCCGCTCACCGGAATCACTGCTGCGGTGGTTGGTGTCATCGTCAATCTTGCCGTCTTCTTCGCCTGGCACGTACTCTGGCCCGCGGGATGGGGGGGTAGGTTCGACTGGTTCTCTCTCGGGATCGGACTCGCGGCGATCGCAGCTTTATGGCGCTACAAGACGGGCATGATCCCGGTAATCCTTGCCTGCGGCGCGGCCGGGCTCGCGCATCACCTCGCGCTGGGCGCCCCCTGAAAGAAAAAGGGCGCCGGCGGCGCCCTTTCCGGTCTGCTGAGGGTCTGCCTTACTTCTTGGGCGCAGACGCACCCTTGATTCCCTTGTTCTTGCGGAAATTCGCCACCGCCCTGTCCTGGGACTTGCCGAGCTGATCGGCGTCCTTCTTGGCGGTGTCGTCGGCGAGCTTCTTAGCATCGGCCACCTTGGCGGGATCGGCGGGAGGCGCCGGCGGCAGCTTGGCCCAGACGGCGCCCGCGGTCGCAGCCATCGCCACGGTCATGATCACGGTACGGATATTCATCGTTCCTCCTCTTTAGTGCTGCGTCTGCGGCGACACGGGGGCGCCGGTCGCCGTCCCGGCCTTCACTTTTCCGGACTTCACGTCGTTGTACCAGAGTTCGTGATGCTCCTTGGCCCAAGCCTCATCGACGTATCCGTTGCGCATCGCCTCGTACGCCCCCTCCAGGCCGATCGAGCCGAGGTAGATATGCCCCAGCGAAGCCGCCATCACCGCGCCAGCCGCAACCGCGTGCACCACGTTCGCCTCGATCATGATCGCGCGCACCTGATCGAAATTGGGGAAAAGCAGCACCAGACCCGACGCGGCCACAATCAGGCTCAACACCACCACGCCGACCCAGAACCAGATCTTTTCGCCGCCGTTGAACTTGCCGGAAGGGACGTGCTCGCCGGAAATCATCCCGCCCAGTTTTGCGAACCACTTGATGTCGTAAAGACGTGGGAGGTTGTCCTTGATGAACATGACGATGAACATCAACAGGCTCACGATGAACACGGGCCCGACGAAATTATGCAAATGCTTCGAAAGCTGCGCCAGCCAGGCGAACAGGGTGTAGCCGATCACCGGCAGCAACACGTACTTGCCCAGCATCATGATGAGGCCGCTGATGCCGAGGATGGCGAAGCTGATCCCGACGACCCAATGCGTGTAGCGCTCGAGCGGCGTGAAGCGCTGGATAAGCTTGCCGGTCGGTTCACCGTGGACCTTGATGCTGCCGCGCCATTTGTAGAACGCGCCGATGACAACCACCACGGCAGCGATCAGCCAGCCCACGATCGGCGTGATCCAGGCGTTCTTCAGCTGTCTCCAGGTTTCGCCGTAGGTCTGGACGAGCACGCCCGTCTCGCGGCCCTTGATCGAGGTGTACTCCTCTCTGCCTGAGCGCACGTCGCGCCACACCGGGGCGTTGTTGCCCGGCTGAGACTGAGCACGCTGCTGCTGCGTCTCCTGCTGCTGCGCGGTGCCGCCGAGCGGCAGGAACAGAGCAAGCGCGAGCGCAGTGCGCAAAAATATTACGACCGGTTTCATGAGCATCTGCCTCCGGAGTATGAGGGATGTGTCCCCTCATCTGCTAACGGGCCTATTGGACGCGGTTGTATTCGTTCTGCGCGAGATTGCGCGCCTTGACCGCCGATTCCCAGCTGGTCTTGTCGCCTGGGTTCCACTTGGAGGTGGTGTAGAGGCTGGTGCCGGGATCGTTCTCCCAGGGCTTCGTGTCGGGCTTGCCCTGGTACTTGCCCTGCTTGTAGACGGTCACCTGGTCGCGCTCGCCGCAGGCCCCAATGCCCATGGCCAAGACGGCCGCGGCGGCCGCGAGAATCAGTTTGCGTGAAGGTGTCATGACTTTGCCCCCGCCGGTGCGGCCCTCTGCTGGTCGGGCTTGCCATAGGCGGTGCCCCAGCCCCAGACTTCCGAACCTTTCCCGCGCTTGAGCACGCGCTGGCGGTAGATGTCGGAGATCATATCCGAATCGCCGGCGAGCAGCGCCTTGGTCGAGCACATTTCGGCGCACGCCGGGAGCTTCCCTTGCGCGAGGCGGTTCGAGCCGTACTTGCTGAACTCTTCCTTGGACAGGTCTTTTTCGGGGCCGCCGGCGCAGAAGGTGCACTTGTCCATCTTGCCGCGCAGGCCGAAGGCGCCCGCCTGAGGGAACTGCGGCGCACCGAACGGACAGGCATAGAAGCAATAGCCGCAGCCGATGCACAGGTCCTTGTCGTGCAGCACCACGCCCTCATCGGTGCGGTAGAAGCAGTCCACCGGGCAGACCGCCATGCACGGGGCGTCCGAGCAGTGCATGCACGCCACCGAGATCGACTTCTCTGCGCCCATTACGCCATCGTTGATGGTCACGACGCGGCGGCGGTTGACTCCCCAGGGCACTTCGTTCTCGTTCTTGCAGGCGGTCACGCAGCCGTTGCACTCGATGCATCGCTCGGCGTCACACAGGAATTTCATTCTCGCCATGGTCGTCTCCTGTTCCTCTTCTCGTTATGCCCGCTCGATCTGGCAGACGGTGGTTTTTGATTCCTGCATCATCGTCACACGGTCGTAGCCGTAGGTCGTGGCCGTGTTGACCGCCTCGCCGCGCACGATCGGCGCCGACCCTTCCGGGTAGTAGGGCAGCATGTCCTTGCCCTGCCACCATCCGGAGAAGTGGAACGGGATGAAGGCATGGTCGGACCCGACAGCTTCGGTGATCTTCGCGCTGACCCTGATGCGCGCGCCCGTCGGCGTATTGACCCACACCTGCTCGCCGTTGCGAATGCCGCGGTCGGCGGCGGCCTTGGGATTGATCTCGACGAAGTTTTCCTGCATCAGTTCCGCGAGCCAGGGGTTGGAGCGCGTCTCCTCGCCGCCGCCCTCGAACTCGACCAGGCGTCCGCTGGTGAGGATGATCGGGAAGTCTTTGCCGACGTTCTTGTTCTTCTCCTGCACCGACTTGTACAGCGTCGGCAGGCGCCAGAACACCTTGACGTCGTCGTGCGTCGGATACTTGTCCACTAGATCCGGGCGGATGCCATAGAGCGGCTCGCGGTGCTGAGGAATGCCGTCGGGGAAGTTCCACACGATGGCGCGCGCCTTGGCGTTGCCGAACGGATGGTTGCCGTGGTTCTTCATGACGACGCGGATGATGCCGCCCGAGAGGTCGGTCGCCCAGTTCCTGCCCTCGGCTTCCTTCTTCTCCTCGTCGGTCAACTCGTCCCACCAACCCAACTTTTTCAAGAGCACATGATCGAACTGCGGATGGCCGGTGGTGATGTCCGCGCCCTTCGGATGCGAGCCGTCCTCCGCGAGCAGGTTCACCCCGTCCTTCTCCATGCCGAAGATCGCGCGGAAGTTGCCGCCGCCGTCCATCACGTGCTTGGAGGTGTCGTACAGGTTCGGCGAGCCCGGGTGCTTGAGCGCCGGAGTGCCATAGCACGGCCACGGCAGGCCGAAGTAGTCGCCGGTGAGGTCGTAGCCGGTCTTCGCATCCTTGCCGCCTTTGGCGCGCAGTGTCTTGACGTCGAACACGTGCATGTTGCGCATGTGCGCCTGCAAACGCTGAGGGGACTGGCCGGTGTAGCCGATGGTCCACGCGCCGCGGTTGATTTCGTTCGCGAGCGTGTCCTCCATCGACGGCTCGTCGTAGCCGCCCTTCGCCTTCGCCTTCACCACGCGCAGGTTCTGCTTGCCGTCCTTCTTGCCGAGGAACTGGTCCTCGAAGCCGAGCTTCCTCGCGAACGCCAGCATGATCGCCTGGTCGGAGCGCGACTCGAACAAGGGATCGATCACCTTCTCGCGCCACTGCAGCGAGCGATTCGACGCGGTGGCGGAACCCTCGGTCTCGAACTGCGTCGCCGCCGGCAAGAGGTACACCCCGCGCCCGGGCTTCTCCTGCACGCCTTCGACCGGCATCGCCGCCATCGCGGCGGTCGCAGACGGATACGGGTCGATGACGATCATCATGTCGAGCATCTTCATCGCCTTGACCATCTCCAGGCCGCGGGTCTGCGAGTTCGGCGCGTGGCCCCAGTAGACCATGGCGCGGATGTTCGAATCCTGGTCGATGTTCTCGTTCTTCTCCATGACGCCGTCGATCCAGCGCGACACCGTCATCCCGGGCTTGCCCATCATTCCCGGCGCGAAGCGGTCCTGCAGCCATTTGAGGTCCACGTTCCAGACGCGCGCCCAGTGCGTCCACGATCCGGGCACTCCCACCGGGTAGTAGCCCGGCAGCGTGTCGGGATTGGGGCCGACGTCGGTCGCGCCCTGCACGTTGTCGTGGCCGCGGAAAATGTTGGCGCCGCCGCCCGACACGCCGATGTTGCCGAGCGCGAGCTGCAGGATGCACGAGGCGCGCACCATGGCGTTGCCGATGGTGTGCTGCGTCTGCCCCATGCACCAGACGATGGTGCTCGGGCGGTTCTTCGCGAACATCTCGGTTACCTTCAGCAACTGCTCGGGGGGCACGCCGGTGACGTTGTGCACTTCTTCAGGCGTCCACTTCTTCAGGACCTCCTCCTTCACCTTGTCCATGCCGTAGACGCGGTCATGGATGTACTTCTTGTCCTCCCAGCCGTTCTTGAAAATGATGTGCAGCATGCCGAAGAGGAACGGGATGTCCGTGCCGGAGCGGATGCGCACGTAGTCGTCCGCTTTCGCCGCGGTGCGCGTAAAGCGCGGATCGACGACGATCATCTTCGAGCCGTTCTCCTTCGCGTGCAGCATGTGCAGCATCGACACCGGGTGCGCTTCGGCGGCGTTCGAGCCGATGTACATGGCGCACTTGGTGTTCTGCATGTCGTTGTAGGAGTTGGTCATCGCGCCGTAGCCCCAGGTCTGGGCGACGCCGGCAACCGTGGTCGAGTGGCAGATGCGCGCCTGGTGGTCGCAGTTGTTCGAGCCCCACAGCGACACCCACTTGCGCAGCAGCGCGGACTGCTCGTTGTTGTGCTTGGACGAACCGACGACGTAGAGCGCGTCGGGCCCGGAGTCCTTGCGGATCGCGAGCAGGCGATCGCCGATCTCGCTGACCGCCTGGTCCCAGGAGATGCGCTGGTACTTGCCGTTCACCAGCTTCATCGGGTATTTCAGCCGGTGCGAGTGCTCGGTCATGCCGTGCTCGCGCACCGCGGCGCCCTTGGCGCAGTGCGCGCCGAGATTCAACGGCGAATCGAACACCGGCTCCTGGCGCACCCATACGCCGTTCTGCACCACCGCGTCCACCGCGCAGCCCACCGAGCAGTGCGTGCAGACGGTGCGCTTTACTTCGATCTTGCCGCTTTTCTCCGCGGCCGCCTCGGCCTTGCCGATCATGCTGAACGGCAATTGCGCCGCGAACGCGCCCGCGCCGGCGGCGACGCCGGAACGCTTGAGGAAGCTGCGGCGATCTATCGTGCTGGCGAGCATGCCCGAGAGGCTGCGCCGCAGCTTCGATTCGGTGCGGCTGGCTCCGGAAGAAAGATGAGCGGAAGCGCCAGCGGATTTCCTGGTAAGCAACATGGTCAGGCTCCTCGGGTCAGACTTTTGCGGTGTCGTAGTAGCGGCGCACGTGCGCGGTGTCCTGATAGCCCTTGCCGCCCCGCTTGTCGTTGCTCGCAGTGGTCTTCGGCTGATCGGGAGCGAGAGACGAAGTGACGATCGCGGCGGCCGCGGCGGCGCTGCCGGCGCCGGCAGCAATCAGAAAATTTCTGCGGCTGAGTTTGGATTTGTTTTGATTCATCGGTACCCTCCTCCTGAGGACCCGCTGCAAGAATATGCAGCGCACTGCATAGCGCCCAATTAGAACACCTTTAAGGCTTCGGCTTCAACCACAAAAAAGGCGCGCGCAAATAACCCTGCGTGCCTGTAGAAATTGGCGTTGTC
>JBGPTG010000159.1:0-7871 GCA_041490545.1 Gammaproteobacteria bacterium | reverse complement strand
TCTCGTACCTGATGAGCGACAGCTTCGAAGCGCGCGCCGAAGTGCGCCGCGACCAGGCGACCAACTCGGTGTTCGTCGACTCCACCGGTGCGGTGAGCAAGACCCTGATGACCGCTGCTATCCAGGGCCTCTACAAGTTCTAGCGCTGAGCTACAGCGATCCGGAACGTCGGGTCGCCACGGTTGGGAAAGCCCCGGTTTCTCCGGGGCTTTTTTTTGAGGGCGGCCGGGCGCCTACATACACTAAGACTAAGCACGCCTGATTTAAGAGGCGCTTCGCATCGGGTGAGCGCTATGCGTGCGTCGGTGGCGCTCGTAGAATGCGCCGATGTGTGGTCGATAGGTCAGCCCCGACCTCCGCGCAGGCGCTTGACCGTATGCCCTCGGCGAAAGCATGATGGTTCGTTGCTGGTTGAAATCCATGTCCAATAGGAGCGTGATGCGCCGCGTGTGTGGCCCGAAGATGATTGCCGGCATCGCCGGCGGTCTTGCGCTGATCGCGTCGGTCGCAGCAGCCGACGGCAAGCTGCCGCTGGCCGCGCCTGTGCCAGGTGGCGTGGCCGTCATCTGCGTCGGGCGCTCGACGGACCCGGCGCCGCGTGCCGAGTTCGACGGCCGGCGGGTGCTGGTCGCCCGAACCGGGGATGGCTGGCATGCCGTGGTTGGGCTGCCGCTCGCGCTGCGACCCGGCGCGTATGAGCTTTTGGTGCTGAACACAGAAACGGGTTCGCGCCAGATCAGTTTCGACGTAAGTTCGCGCGACTACGATACGCAACGACTGACGCTCGCCAACCAGCGCCAAGTCGATCCCGAGCCCGCCGACCTGCTGCGCATCAATCGCGAGCAGGAATCGATCGTGCAGGCGTTCTCCACTTTCAGCGACGTTGAGATCGACGCGCTCACTCTGGACCTGCCCTCGTCGGGGCGCTTCTCCAGCGGTTTCGGATTGCGGCGTTTCTTCAACAACGAGCCGCGCCAACCGCATAGCGGCCTGGACATCGCCGCTGCGGAGGGCACGCCGATCGTCGCCCCGGCTGCGGCGACCGTTATCGAAACCGGGGAGTATTTCTTCAACGGTCTCACCGTATTCCTCGACCACGGGCAGGGGCTGGTTACGATGTACAACCATCTGAGCCGGGTCGACGTGGTCAAGGGTGCGCGCGTCGCTCGCGGCGAAAAGATCGGCGAGGTAGGGCATACCGGCCGCGTCACCGGGCCACACCTGCACTGGTCGGTCAGCCTCAACAACGTGCGCGTCGACCCGGGGTTGTTCCTCCCGGAGAGCGTTCGCGAGCAGGTCCTGACAGGACTTCCCCTCAGGGTGCGAGGCGGTGGTCTCGTCCCCGCGTCCCCGCTAGGCTGCGGATCCTGAGGTGTCAGCCCGCCCGCTCGGCTTCCCGGCGCAGGTTCGGGAGGCACCGGTCGCCGATCGGGAGTGACTGGAATGCGCCAGGGATCGCCAAGTCCGCAACGGATATGACGACGGGATAGGTCGGGTCGTCTAGAAAAATCCTTATATTTCAATGGTGCCGCGCAAGGCACGCTAGTTGCTTATTCACTTCCCTGCACGCCGCATCCCGGACAGTTACGCCGGGTTCAGGTGCGGTCATTGAGACGAAGCAACAAACTTAGTCTGTAGGAGATCAGTCATGAAAACGTATCTTTCCCTGCTCGCAGCGTTCGCTACTGCGGTGCTGGCGTTGCCCGCACGCGCCGAAATCACGCTCGCCGTCAACGAGGGCGTCACCTACTACGTCACCCCACAGGAAATCCGCGAAAAATACAAGGATCTCGCGGATCTGATCGGCCGGACGCTGAAGACCACAGTCAAGGTCGTTCCGGTGGACCAGTACCCGGTGCTGAGAAAAGGGCTGGACGAACAGCAGTACGATCTCGCCTTCGTGCATCCGGCGCATCACTCTCTGCTGTCGCTGCGCGATGGGAAGTATCAGCTGGTCGTGCTGACCACGGGTTTTACTCAGTACAAAGCGCGCTTCTTCTCCAAGAAAGAGGCGCACCTGCGACAGCCGGAGGACATGAAGGGCAAGCGATTCGGTATGCCGGATCCGGACTCGATCACCGCGGTGATGACGCGCGCGACATTGCGTGACCTCGGCATCGACCCGGCCAAGTCGGATATTCGCACCACCCGATACCAGGACGCCGTGCCCTTTTTCGTGGAGAACGGATTCAGCGACGTCGGCATCACCGGCTCGCCCGCGGTCGTAAAGGACTGGCAGCAGAAGGGCGGCTCGGTTCTGCTGGAATCCAGGGCGGTCCCGATCAAGCACATGATCGCCTCGACCAAACTCAGCGTCGGTGATGTGGAGAAGGTTCGCCACCTCATGCTCGGGCTGGACAAATCGGAAGCGGGCCAGAAGGTGCTCGCGAAGCTCGGCTACAAGGGCTATGAAAGCGGCGATGCGCAGCAACTCGCGACGCTGACCAAGTGGCTGGGCTACTGATCTGCTGAGCGGCGGTACCCGACTACGCGAACGGCGGCTGCGGCCGCCGTTCGCATTTTTATGATGACGCCCCGGCCTCTGCTGCGGCGAAAACCCGGGTGACGCGCTATGATCGCGCGTCGTCTACCGGGGAGCGCGGGTGAATTCGAGGATCGTTGCGCGCTGCATGCGCCGGATACTGCTGGTATCGGACTGTCTCCCTGAGTTCATGTCCCTGTCATAGGACCGACAGGAGGCGTGGGCTTTCCGACACGCTGGTTGCTCGCGGTTGTGGGAATCACCCGAAAAGCCCGCGGCGGGCCCGGGAAAGCGTGAAGTTTTCACGCGGCGTGCCTCCGGAATGACGCCGTGCGTCGGGGCACGCTCCTTGCTTTTTCAACGGGACTAGAACAAAGCGAGCCAGCAGAGGCAGACCGTGGACAGAGTGGAGATCGCTCCGTCGGATCTCGAGACATTTGTCGTCGAGGGTGCCGGCGGCTTGCCCGTCGAATTCCGTCTGTTCAGCCATTTCCAGCCGATTTTCAGTCTCGCGCACCGCCGTCCGGTGGGCTTCGAGGGTCTGATACGGGCGATCGATCCTGCCGGGCGGGCAGTGCGCCCGGTAGAGCTGCTCGCCAAGGCGCCGCAGGGCGTGGGGCGCATGCTGCTCGATCGCCAGTGCCGCAGCCTGCATCTGAGGAACTTCATGCGCCTCGGTGAGGCTCACGGCTGGCTTTTCCTCAACATGGATCCTTACGTGGCCATCGAAACCCGCCGGTTTGGATCGTACTTTGCGCGCATGCTCGAGGAGAGCGGGTTTCCCGCACATCGGATAGCCGTCGAGTTCATCGAATCACCGCTCGACGACGAGGAGCGGTTGGTCGCCGCAGTCGAGTACTACCGGGAACAGGGCTGCCTGGTCGTGATCGACGACTTCGGCGCCGGGTACTCGAACTTCGACCGAATCTGGCGGCTGAAGCCGGACATCGTCAAGATCGATCGCGAGATGACCCGCCGGGTGACCGTGGAGCCGCTGGCGCGGCGCATGTTCACCGGGATCGTTTCGATCCTCCACGAGGCGGGGGCGCTCGTCTGCGTGGAGGGCATAGAGACCGAGGCCGAAGCGCTCTGCGCGACCGAGGCCGATGCGGACCTCATGCAGGGCAACTATTTCGCCCTGCCGGCCGAACGGCTCCCGGCAGCAGACATTTGGAGCGGGTTGTTCTCGCGGCTCTCGGCGGGTTTCCGCGCCGACATGATGGAAATTCGCGGACAGCAGCGGACCAGGCTCGAACCCTACATCGCAGCAATGGCCGACGCGGTGCTCGCGCTGTCGGGAGGGGTGGATCGCTCGCACGCGATGCATGCCCTTCTCAGCCTCGATTGCACGCAGCGCTGCTACCTGATCGCGGGCGATGGCTCCCAGATCGGTGCGAGTGTCGATGCCGAGCGCAACGTCAACGCGCGCGATCCGCGCCTGGCGCCGATGCGGCCCACGACGGGGACCAACTGGCAGACCAAACCCTTCTTCCGTCGCGCGATCGAGGCCCCGGGAAAAATCCAGATCACGCGGCCGTACCTGTCGGCGACAGGGCCGAAGCTGTGCGTCACCCTTTCGTTTGCGCTTCCGCTCAACGGCTCCTATCACGTGCTTTGCGCCGACCTGGACTTCGTGGCGCTCTCCGGCAACGATCTCAGCTTCGACCCGGTCAAGACCGTTCCGTGATCCTGGCCGAGGGGGCGCGAGTGCATTGCGCTAGAATGCGCCCTGTCTTCAATCGTCAGGGATTCTTCCGATGAATATTTCCATGTACCAGGCAAGCTCGCCGCGTTTCATCAACACGCTCAAGAACCTCTCGGCGATTCTCGACAAGGCTCAGGCTCACGCCGAGGCGAAGAAAATCGATCCCTCTGTTTTGACGAACGCGCGCCTCTTCCCGGACATGTTTCCGCTGAAACGGCAGGTGCAGATCACCTGCGACAACGCCAAGGGCGCGGTAGCGCGGCTGGCAGGCGCGGATATTCCCAAGCACGAGGACACCGAGGAAACCCTGGTGGAACTGAAGGTGCGGATCGCCAAGACCATCGAATTTGTCGAGACCATCAAGCCCGCGCAGATCGACGGGAGCGAGGAGAGGAACATCCACCTGAAACTCGGCTCGCGCGAGGTCGACTGGAAGGGCATGCAATACCTGCTCGGGTTCGCACTACCGAACTTCTACTTCCACGTGGTGACTGCGTACGACATCCTGCGCCACTGCGGCGTCGATGTCGGCAAGCGCGACTTCATCGGCAATCCGTAGGCGTTGCTCCCTCCGACGACTCCCGCCCGCCAGTCGGCCGGCGCCGGAGGCGTTTGTCGCCTTCGCCCGTCAGTTCAGCCCGGTGCCGACGTGGGCGTCGAGAATCAGCGTCTGATCCTTCTGGCCATGAATCCAGGGTTACGTGCAATCTCAGCGTGTCTGGCACTGCTCCTGAGCGCGGCTTCCGCGGCCCAGGAATATCCGTCCAGACCCGTGCGCATGGTGGTTCCATTCGCGCCAGGAGGGCGGCACCAGGACGGCACGGTCCACGCCTGCCTCTCGCATTCCCGCGAGCAGCGAATCTTTCGTGATGGGCACCGCGCGGTGTGGCTGATGGCGCGCCGGCCAGGGACGCTCGGGACTGCTCGCCGCCCAGATGTGGACCTGTGAGTCGACGACAGGCATGGAAGCTACCGCGGGTGATTTTACTGCACGCAAGTATAGCCGAGCATAGAATGCGCTCAGGCGACGCCGGACATGCGAATAGTCGTACTGGGGGGCACGGGAAATTTCGGGTCGCGCATCTGTCGCGCGCTTGCCGGTGATTCCGAAATGGAGGTCATCGCTGCCGCCCGTCATCCCGATCGGACCCAGAAGCCGTTCCAGGATCCGCGGGTCAAGCAAGTGGCGCTGGATCTCGCCTCTGAGGATTTCTCCGCGGCGTTGCGCAGGCTCGCTCCCGGCATCGTGATCCACTGCGCCGGGCCCTTTCAGGATCAGGACTATCGCGTCGCCCGGGCCGCTATCGCCGCCGGCGCACACTACCTCGACTTGTCCGATGGTCGGGAGTTCGTGGCGCGATTCGCCGAGCACAATGACGCGGCAGCCCGGGAGGCCAAGGTATGCGCTATCTCGGGTGCCAGCACTCTGCCCGCCCTCTCGTCGGCGGTGATCGACAGCATGGCCCGGCGTCTTTACAAGGTCGATGAGATCCAGGTCGCGATTGCGCCCGGGCAGCGCGCGCCGCGGGGCGCTGCGACAGTTGCCGCCGTGCTCGGCTACGCGGGCAGGCCTTTCCGGTGGCTGAGCGGGGGCGTGTGGACGGACGTTTGGGGCTGGCAGGAATTGCGCCGGGTGCGATTCGAGGGATTGGGCGCGCGCTGGGGCGCTGCCTGCGATGTTCCGGATCTGGAACTGTTTCCGGAGTGGTACCCGGGCGTCAAGACGGTCGAATTTCGGGCGGCTCTCGAACTAACGCTCGAACAGATCGCGTTGTGGATCGTGGCCGCGCTGCGACGCGGAGGCATGTCCGTGCCCATCGAGCGCTGGGGCCGCGCGCTCGACTTCATGGCCATGCTGCTTGGCGCTTTCGGAAGCGAGCGCGGCGGGATGCTCGTCAGCTTTCTTGGGAGCCGCGCAGGCGGGAGCAGGGTGCGCGTCGAGTGGCACCTGACTGCAGATGCGAACCACGGTCCGGAAATACCCTGCATGGGGGCCATCCTGCTCGCACGCAAGCTTGCCAGGGGCGAGACGCTGCCGCGCGGCGCGTTTCCGTGTCTCGGCTTTCTCAAGATCGAGGAGTTCGAGAGCGAGTTTGCGAAATGGAAAATATCCACGGTTCTCAAGGAGCGCGACGCCTAGGCGCCGCAGCCTTGCACGAAAAGTCGGCGCCGGTGCTGACCCTCCGCGTCAGTTTGTGTCGATATTTGGCCAGTCTGAGACCGGATCGAGGCCCTGCTTGTTTTGCGATAAGAAGTCTTTCATAATAATAATCACTAGCTTACCGACGCTACTTAAGGGTGGCACGTAGCTTGCGGAGACCCCGGAAAGGTGTTGCCGGAACAGCCCGGAACAGCCCGGAACAGAGCGAGGCCGAGAACAATGCTCAGCACGTGCAAAACGAACAGCCAAAGCGGATTCACCATCGTCGAACTCATGATCATCACCGCGATCATCGGTATCCTGGCGGCCTTGGTGCTGCCCAGCGCGCGCGTCAACGCGCTCCGAGCGAAAGTATCCGAGGCACTCGTCGCGTTCAGTAGCTGCAAGAACGCGGTTGCCGAAGTCTATCTGTCTGGCAGCGATTCGCCAGGCGCGGGACAGTGGGGCTGCGAGGTCGATCCCGGCCCGGCTTCGACCTACGTGAAGACCATCAAGACTACGGACGAGGGCATCATCCGGATCGAGCTGCAGGGCGATCTGAGATTCAACTCGTTCGAGATCGCGCTGGCCCCGCTCGATGCGACCGGCAACCTGGCGAGCGCGGGAAGCACGATCAGGAGCTGGCGCTGCGGGAATCCGAACGATCTTAACTCCGTGATTTACGCGCTCGATCCGAAGTTTCTTCCCGGCAGCTGCCGGGGTTGACCCCGCACTTGGGAGCCCTTCTACCCAGATAGGGAGGGCGATTGAGCCCAAGCGCCTGACCCGGGTAGAATCTCGCTCCTTTGCTTCCTTCCCGGAGACTGAGCATGGATTTTCGTTTTTCCCCGCGTCTGTATTTCGTAGCGCTGGCAATATCCGCTGTGATGGTGTGCGGACCCGCTTTGGCACAGAGCAAGGCCGAATACCAGCCCGAGGTGGGGCAGCATGGCAAGGATGTGGTCTGGGTGCCGTCGCCCCAGCAGTTGGTGGACAAGATGCTGGACATGGCGAAAGTCACGCCTCGCGACTTCCTCATGGATCTGGGCTCGGGTGACGGTCGCACGGTCATTTCCGCGGCGAAGCGCGGCGTGCGCGCGCTTGGCGTCGAATACAACCCGGATATGGTGGCGCTTTCCAGGCGCAATGCCGCCAAGGCCGGTGTTGGCGACAAGGCGAGCTTCGTCGAGGCCGACATCTTCCAGACCGATCTCTCGAAGGCGACGGTGATCACGCTGTTCCTCCTCACCGACCTCAACCTCAAACTGCGTCCCACCATACTCGCCCTGAATCCTGGCACCCGAATCGTCTCGAATACTTTCCGCATGGGAGACTGGGAGCCGGACCAGACCGTCGAATTGGGCTGCGACACCTATTGCACGGCGTACCTGTGGATCGTGCCCGCCCGGGTCGACGGTCGCTGGCATGCTCCCCGGGGGGAACTCACGCTCAAGCAGGAATTCCAGAAGCTCTCCGGGACGCTCAAGGCGGGAAACCT
Organism: Gammaproteobacteria bacterium; assembly: GCA_041490545.1. Taxonomy (GTDB): domain Bacteria; phylum Pseudomonadota; class Gammaproteobacteria; order Burkholderiales; family SG8-39; genus VBDM01. The sequence continues at coordinate 46 of JBGPTG010000159.1, read as the reverse complement.
GTCTTCGCCCGTTTCGCGGGCGAGTCTGCGTGGAGATCAGTTGACG
>JBGPTG010000158.1:0-7887 GCA_041490545.1 Gammaproteobacteria bacterium | reverse complement strand
GCCTTGGGTTTCTTCATTGCCTCCAGCAGGGGCGTGATGAGGTCCATCGGCACCGGGAACACGATCTTGGTGGCCCTGTCTCCGGCGATGTTGGTGAGGGTCTGCAGGTAGCGCAACTGCATTGCTTCGGGACGCTGTGAAAGCACGTGCGCCGCCTGCAGCAGCTTTTCCGATGCCTGGAGCTCCCCTTCGGCGTGGATCACTTTGGCGCGACGTTCGCGCTCGGCCTCGGCCTGGCGCGCGATCGCGCGGATCATGGATTCATTCAGGTCCACGTGCTTGATCTCCACGTTCGACACCTTGATGCCCCAGGCGTCGGTCTGCGTGTCGAGCGTCTTCTGAATGTCGAGATTCAGCCTCTCCCGCTCGGCGAGCAGCTCGTCGAGCTCGTGCTTGCCGAGCACGGCCCGCAGAATGGTCTGCGCGAGCTGGCTGGTCGCGTTCAGGAAGTCCGCCACCTGGATCACCGCCCTTTGCGGATCGACCACGCGGAAATACACGACCGCGTTGACCTTGACCGAGACGTTGTCGCGCGTGATGACGTCCTGGGGCGGAACGTCGAGCACCACGATGCGCAGATCCACTTTTACCATCTGCTGGATCGCCGGGATCAATACGAACAGACCCGGCCCTTTTACCTTCCAGAAGCGCCCGAGCTGGAAAACCACGCCCCGCTCGTATTCGCGCAGGACGCGCAGCGACCAGACAACGAGGACGATGACGAGAACCAGTACGGCTGGGGCGAAATAGTCGAAAGTCACGGTGATGCTCCTTGAGCTTGGTCGGGCCGCACCTCGAGCACGAGCCCGTTGATGGCGGCGACGCGCACGCGTTGACCCGCTTTCATTGAAGAACTGCTGGTCACGCGCCAGGTCTCGCTCTGCACGCGGGCCCAGCCTTCGCCCTCGAAATCGTACAGCACCTCGCCGGGACTGCCGACCATCGCTTCGCGGCCGCTCACCACCGGGCGCCGGCGCGCCCCGACCGCCATGCCGACCACCACGATGAGGAACGCCGCGCTGGCAGCAGCCACGCCGGCGATCAACCCGATCGGCACTCCGAACCCCGGCACGTCGGTGTCGATGAGGATAACCGAGCCGACGACGAACGCGATCAAGCCTCCGATGCCGAGCGAGCCGAACGCAGGCAGGAACACCTCCGCCACCATGAAGGCGATGCCGAACAGAATCAGCGCGAGCCCCGCGTAACTCACCGGCAGCAGGTGGAGCGCATACATGGCGATCAGAAGCGCGATCGTGCCCGCGACACCGGGCAGCACCAGGCCGGGATTCGAGAACTCGAAGATGATCGCGTAGATGCCGAGCAGCAGCAGGACGTAGGCGATCGTCGGATTGGTGATAGTGCCGAGAAAACGCGTCCGCCAATCCGGCTCAAAGGCCGTGGCCGCCACATCCGCCGTGCCGAGCACGCGCACCTTGCCCTGCACCTCGAGCTTGCGCCCGTCAAGACGTCCGAGCAGCTGCGCGACATCATCGGCCAGGAGGTCGACGACCTTCAGCTTCAGCGCCTCCTGCGCCGACAGGCTCACCGCCTCGCGCACCGCGCGCTCGGCCCAGTCGGCGTTGCGGCCGCGCAGTTGCGCGAGGCCGCGAATGTAGGCGGCCGCGTCTTCGACGGCCTTGTGCGTCATCGCATCTGGCGAACTCTTGTCGCGACCCGCCTTGCCGCCCTTCCGATCTTCGGACTCTCCCTTGTCGGGTGCGCCGCCGATCCCGATCGCGACCGGTGTCGCCGCGCCGAGATTGGTCGCGGGCGCCATGGCCGCGATATGGCTTGCATACAGAATGTAGGTGCCGGCGCTCGCGGCGCGCGCCCCCCGTGGGCTGACGTATGCGGCCACCGGCACCGGCGACGCGAGGATGTCCTTGATGATTTCGCGCATGGCGGTGTCGAGGCCGCCCGGCGTGTCCATTCGAAGCACCACGAGCTGGGCGTTTCGCTTGGCGGCAACATCGAGGCCGCGGTGCACGTAGTCGGCGGTCGCGGGGCCGATCGCGCCTTCGATGGACAACAAGATGACCGGGTCCGGGGCGGCAAGCACCCAGGGTGTCGCGAAAGCCCAAATCAGAGGGAGCCAACGCATACGTGTCGCTTATGGCAATGCCATCTTTGCACTATAGTCCGCTCCGGACGCCCACGTGCAGCATTCCTGGCTGACCAGGTCCCGACACGCGGAGTTCGTCGGATTTATGCTCGACCGGCTGCCCGATGGACCAGATTTTCTGGATTTCCGGAAAACCCGGGCTAGAACTGCTTCCTCGCCTTGGCGAAGGATTCCTTGAGGACTTCGTAACTCTTCACGAAGCCGGCCTTGACCTGCTCCCATGATTCCGCGGAGCTGTGCTTGAGTCCGCCGTACCATTCGGCAGCGTCGTTGCGTTCCCTGCGCAGCGCGTTCAACGCCGCCCGGGCCTTCTTGCGGGCGGATTGGTCCATCCGTTCCCATTCGTTGTCCAGTTTCCTTTCCAGGCGACCGATGCGCCTGTCCAGGTCATCGAGCCCGGCCTTGGCGTTCTTGATGGCGTCGTCGCGCTGCGCCACCGTGTAATCCTTGATCGCCCGGCCGGCCTCGTCGGCTTTTTGGGAAATGTTTGCCGTCGTGCCCGAGGGTTCGGCCGCGGGAGACAACGGCGAAACCGCGAGTAGTGCGCCAAGCGTTAGCGATCTGGTCACAAAGGAAAATGTTCTGATCATCATCGTCTCCTCACAAAAGGTCGAAGTCGATATTCTAATGCCGGCGCAATACTGCCCTCTCTGGTGCTGCAGGGATCGGCGAATACGACTTCGTCCCCCTCACATGAAACCCACGCTCCGGGATGGGCATAACATAGGGGCGGTTCCACCACAGAGGAGGATTTCCAAATGATCAATCCCGAACAGGCAGCCGCTGCGGCGTTGCTTCTGCGCCTCGCGCTAGGCGTGATGTTTCTTGCGCACGCCTGGCTGAAGATCAAGGTGTATACGCCGGCGGGCACGGTGCAATATTTCAAATCGCTCGGAGTACCCGGCGAGGCTGCGTATCTGGCGATGGCCGCGGAAATCGGCGGCGGCATCCTGCTCATCCTGGGCATCGAAACCCGTTGGGTGGCGTTGGCTCTGGTGCCGCTCATGCTCGGCACGATCGTCCTGGTTCACGGCAAGGCCGGCTGGCTCTTCACCAACAAGGACGGCGGCTGGGAATATCCCGCATTCTGGGTGGTGGGGCTGCTCGCGCTGGCGCTGTTGGGAGACGGAGCCGCCGCTCTCGGGCCGATGCTCGGCCTTTCGTGAAGTCGGATGTTCGACCACTGGACCGCGGTCGACGCTAACCTCGCGCCGGCCATGTCCGTCCCTAGATGCTGCGCGCGTCCCGGGCGACTTTTCTCAGTGCCATGACCCGGGCAAAGCAATCCGGACAGGCATACCGAAGGCCACTGCCGTAGCTGGTGCGCGACAACGGGCGCATCGACGTCGCTTCCCCCGAACGCCTGCATTCGGCGCATCGCCTTATTTTCGATGGGTGCGGGCTCATGAAGTCACGCTCCAGCGCGCGGCCCGGTCAACCGGCGACCGTCCCCGGCTCGCCGGCTATGTTTTCTTGCCGGGCACGGGAATAACCGTTCTCGCCGGCGCCGGGATAAAGCGTGCCGCCGGAGCGACGAGCTTTTTGGCTTGCTTGGGTTTCTTGTGTTCGCGATTGCTGCGTTGTTCGCCTTTGGGCATTCGAGTTCTCCTGATATGAGGGCCCGCCGCGCGACGCGGCGCGCACCTAGTGCCGCCGGTACTGCGGCCGGCGCGGAGGCATCCGTACCGCCGGGTTCGCATCCTTGTGACGGAAGTTGATGCGCCCCTTCGTCAGGTCGTAAGGCGTCAGCTCGAGGCTGACCCTGTCGCCGGCGAGGATGGTGATCCGATGCTTCTTCATCTTTCCCGCCACGTAGGCAACCACCACGTGTCCGTTCTCCAGCGTGACGCGGTAGCGCGTATCGGGGAGCACCTCGCTGACGGTGCCTTCCATTTCAATCAAGGCCTCTTTGGTCATATCAATACCTTCTTCCTGCCCGGACCCGATCTCCGTCCGGCGTTTGCGGCTGCGGGAGAAACTGAACGAACGCGGGGACGGCGAACGCCGCCCCCGCGACCGGGATCAGACCGCTTTCAGATCGACTGCGGACGTCTTGCCGTTCTGCCCTTGCTCGAGCGAGTACGAAATCTTCTGGTTCTCGGTCAAGGTGCCGAGCCCGGCGCGCTCAACCGCCGAGACGTGGACGAACACGTCCTTGGATTTGTCGTCGGGTTGAATGAAGCCGAACCCTTTGCTGGAATTGAAAAACTTTACGGTACCGATAGGCATGGGTCTCTCCATAGATAGCGTCGCCACGCACGATAGTGTGCGCAGCATCAAATTATCCGTGGGAGAAAACCAGACGCGGTACCCCGGAGGGGATGCCGCGGACTAACCCAGATCCAGATCGAATTCGACCTTGCTAATATGAGGGGTACTGGCGCCGTTGGCAAGGGGATTGCGAAAATAATGCGTCACGTAAGGTACCCGCGCTGGGGGCCCCCGGGGGCTACCGGATTGGCTCGACGACGGTGCTTCCTACCGCCGCCGGTACTGTCCTGGGCCGCGAGGCGACCCGCGCCACCGGATACTCGTCGCGGTGCCGGAAGGTGATGCGCGCCTTGGAGAGATCGTAGGGCGTCATTTCCAGCCGGACCTTGTCCCCCGCGCGCGGAATCAGACGACTTTCAGATCGACCGCCGAGATCTTGCCGTTCTGCCCCTGCTCGACCTCGTAGGAAATCTTCTGATTTTCGTTCAACGTGCCGATGCCGGCGCGCTCAACCGCCGAGACGTGCACGAATACGTCCTTGGACTTGTCGTCAGGCTGGATGAAACCGTAACCCTGCTTCGGGTTGAACCACTTTACGGTGCCGATGGGCATGGATCCCCCGTCGATTGCGTCGCCCCGCGCAAGTGTGTGGGGCATCAAATCTTCCGTGGGAGAGACGGCGCGCGGAGGCACCGGGAACCGGCGCGGATGGAATTCGACCCGGCAAGTATATGGAGGCGCAAGCGGCTTTGGCAAGCAGAATCCGGGCGGTACACAGCGGCCGCCCCCGCGGGCACGCACGCGGCCAGAGTGTGCTAACGTAATCGCGCCATTTTGGAGGATGCATGTCGATTCATCGTGAGGAACGCGGGCAATACCTGATCGAGGCGAGCGCGTTTCATCTTTCAGACGGGAACAAATGGCAACCCCGGCTCACCCTCACGCGGCTGCGCACCGCGCAGCAGCTGTCAAAGAGCCAGTCGTTTCCCGGCCTGACGCCCCTGTTCCACTCGGCCAAGGCCGCGGTCCACTACGCGACCGATCTCGGCCGCAGCCTTGTCGACGAGTCCTCCCCCCGGCTGACCGTATAGAACGGACTTGCAAAGGAGATGTCATGGCCAAACGCGACGATTACGTGAAAAACCTGAAGTCACAGCTGGATCAGTGGAATGCCGAGGTGGGCAAGTGGGAAGCCCAGGCCAAGGCGGCACAAGCCGGCGCGCGCGCCGAGTACGAGAAACAGCTCGCCACGTTCCGGGCGCAGCGTAACCTCGCGATCGAGCAGCTGCACAAGGTGCAGGCCGCCTCGGGCGACGCCTGGACGGAACTCGTGCAAGGCGCCGACAAGGCCTGGGCACGCATGAGCGAAGCCTTCGAGAAGGCGCACTCGCAATTCAAGAAGTAATCCGCACTGCGCGCGGCTAGAAGGTGTAGCCGATGCCGACGATGTTCCAGCCGCCGTTCGGAGTGTTCGGGCTGATGCCGAGGATCGCTCCGTGCGACTGGTGCCGGTATTCGACGAATACGCGCCCGGACAGATCCCAGGCGAGCGTCGCATCGAAGTTCCAGCGCGTGCCGTTGACGTTGGTTTCCCGGTCGATCCAGGCGACGCCGAACCCGCCGCGGATTTTTTTCCAGAACGTCAGCATGTAGTCGGCGCCGGCGAGCAGCGTAGGGGAACTCGGCCGGATGTCGGACCCGCCGTGCACCCACCAACCCAGCCTTGCACCCCAGGTGCCGCCGTAGCGAGCATTCGCGACCAGCGTTCCCGGGGCGCGGAAGACGTCCGTTCCCGCGGAAACGCGCAAGCCCGGACTCGTGTCCTCGATGTCCAGGCGGAACGCGTGCGCGGGCGCGCCCGCGAGGAGCGCGAGCAGTGCGAAGATTCCGGCCGACGATCTGCGCACTACTCCGCCGCCAGCCGGTAGCCGACGCCGGTCTCGGTGAGCAGAAAGCGCGGCCGCGCCGAATCTGCTTCGAGTTTCTGCCGCAGGTTGCCCATGTAGACGCGCAGATAGTGGCTGCGCTCGACGTGGCCCGGACCCCAGACATCGGAGAGGAGCTGCCGATGCGTGAGCACCTTGCCGGCGTGCCTGACGAGCGTCGCGAGCAGCCGGTACTCGATCGGCGTCAGATGCACTTCGCTGTCGTCGCGGAAGACACGCCGCTGCGCCAGATCCACCTTGAGACCGGCGACGGCGAACACGCCGCCGCTCGCCTGCGCTCCCGCGTTCGCGTGGCGCAACGCGACGCGCACACGCGCCAGCAGTTCGCTCATGCCGAATGGCTTGGTGAGATAGTCGTCGGCGCCGGCGTCGAGCGCCATGACCTTGTCGGTCTCCAAGGTGCGCGCCGAGAGCACGATCAGCGGTAGCGCGCTCCATGCGCGGATGGCTTTGACGACCTCGACCCCATCCATGTCGGGGAGCCCGAGATCGAGGATGACCAGATCGGGCTTGCGGTTGGAGGCCTCGACGAGGCCGAGCCTGCCCGTGTCGGCCTCGTGAATCTCGAAACCGTGCGATTCCAGCCCGGCCTTCAGGAAGCGGCGGATCTGCGGATCGTCCTCGATGGCGACGATCACCGGCTTGAGCGCGCTCATGACGCCTTCGCCGGCTGCGCGTCTTCGCTCTCGATCGCGGGCGGCGCCTCGTCGCACGGCAGCGTGAAGCAGAATATCGCGCCCCCAGCGGCGCGGTTTTCGGCGCGGATATTGCCGCCGTGCGCTTCGACGATGGCGCGGCAGATAGTGAGCCCCAGGCCGACTCCGCTCTGGGCGCCTTCGGGCGACGCCCGGTAGAACTTGTCGAAGAGCCTCTCCTCCAGCCCCGGCGGAATGCCCGGCCCCGAGTCGGCTACCGAGACCGTTACCGCGTGCGGAGCGAATTCGGCGGAGATGTCTATTGGACTCCCGGTCGGCGTGTACTTCAGCGCGTTCTCCAGCAGGTTGACCAGCACCTGCTCGATGAGCACGGCATCCAGCTTGACCAGCGGGGCGTCCTTCGGCAGCACGATCTTCACCGGCCTGCCCTCGATCTTGGATTGAAGCCGGGTGAGCACGCTGCCGATGATTTCCTCGAGCGGGTACCAGTCGTAGCGGAGCTGCACCGCGCCAGCGTCCAGGCGCGCCATGTCGAGGATGTTGTTGGCGAGCGTCGTCATGCGCTGGCCTTCGTCGTAGATGGTGCGTGCGAGCTCGCGACGCGCTTCCGGCGTAAGCCGCTCCGCGTCTTCGGCGAGGCTGCTCGCCGCGCCGACGATCGCCGCGAGCGGCGTCCTCAGGTCGTGCGAGATACCGGCGAGCAGCGAATTCCTCAGGCTCTCGGTCTCGACCTTGATCTGCGCGCTCTGCGCCGCCTGCGCGAGGCGCACGCGCTCGACCGCGAGCGCCGTCTGGCTGAGGAAAGTCTCGATCAGCCGCTGCTGCTCGGGCAGGAACACGCGGCGCAGGCTCGTCGGCAGCAGCGCGAGCACGCCGATGGCGCCCGCCGCCCCGCGTACCGGCAGGTACACCGCCTCGGCGCCGGGAAGCGTGTCGGTGCCGCGCCCGG
>JBGPTG010000157.1:0-7895 GCA_041490545.1 Gammaproteobacteria bacterium | reverse complement strand
GGCGCGCTAGCCGAACGAAACCTTGACGGGCTTGCGCTCCTCGGGAGATTCCGTGGACACGAGGAGGGCCGCATCGCGGAACCCGCCGAAGCCGGCGACAAAGTTGTCGGGAAAGCTCTCGATCGCGGTGTTGTAGCTCATCACCGCATCGTTGTACGCCTGGCGCGCGAAGGAAATCTTGTTCTCGGTGCTGGTGAGTTCCTCGGAAAGCTGCATCATGGTCTGGTTCGCCTTCAGGTCCGGGTAGGACTCCGACAGCGCGAACAGCCGGCCGAGCGCACCCGAGAGGCCGGCTTCGGCGCTCGACAGCTGCTGCATGGCGGCGGCGTCCGCCGGATCGGCCGCGGCGCGCTGGTTGGCGCTGTGCGCGCCGTTGCGCGCGGCGATCACCGCCTCAAGCGTCTCGCGCTCGTGCTTGATGTAGCCCTTCGCCGTCTCGACCAGGTTCGGGATCAGGTCGTAGCGGCGCTTCAACTGCACGTCGATCTGCGCGAAAGCGTTCTTGAAACGGTTGCGCAGCGTCACCAGCCCGTTGTAGATCGAGACGAGCCAGACCACCGCTGCCACCACCACTCCCACCACGATCCAAAGGCCCCAGCTCATGTCATCTCCTCTTTCAGCGCAGCGATGCGCGTCACGTCGCTTCAGTCTTCCTCATCCCGGATCACCAGCGTTCCGGCGAGCTTGTCGTGCCAGCCCTGCTTGCGCTTGTCAAAGGCGATCCAGAGAAACCCGAGGCACAAAGGAATCGTGGAAACGAAGTAGGCGAAATACCGGCCGATCAGTTTCCCCGTCGAAGGCGCGCCCAGGGTGTTCGCATCGACGATCTTCGCAGAGACCAGCATCTTTCCCGGTGTCGCGCCGCGATAACGCCAGAGCACGATGATGGCAACCACGAGCAGGCCATTCATGAGCCAATCGAATGCCCGCGTCTTCCCTGCCGCATTGAGCTGCAGGTATTGCGTGCCATAAACCGCCAAGGCGATCGGCACGACCACGGCTATCATCACCAGCGAATCGACGAGCGTGGCGAACACGCGCTTCCAGAATCCGACGTACTCGGGTACTGCCTGTGCCGCGTCGTCAGCCATGTGAGCCTCCCTTTGGAATCGCCCGACGCATGGTAGCCCGACCCTTATTGCGGGCGCAACATCGAAGGCATCAGAAGGTGCAGCGCGCGCGAAGCGCTGCGAACGGCGTGCCGGTTCAGGGCGAGACTACGCGACCGTCGGGCAGCACCTGCATCCAGGCGGAAGGGCAACTCGCGACGTTGGGATAGTAGTCGCGGTAGTCGGGGCAGTAATAGTGGATGTCGGAGCCCTGCTCTATGTACGTGGGCTCCGAATAAACCGGCGCCGGATACGCGGACGGGTAGTAGGGATAGTACGGATAGTAAGGGTAGCCGTAGAACGGCGCGGCGACGATTACCGTACCGCCACCATGATGCCCGTGAAAGAACGGCGGACGCCCGATGAAAACCGGGGGTCGGACGCCGAAGATGGGACCAGGACGAACGCCGACGATCGGTCCCGGGTGCACGCCGACCACCGGACCGGCATGCACGGCGCCCATGCCCGGCCGGCCGCCGCCGTGAAATCCGCCGCCGTGAGATCCTCCCGAGTGGCCGCCGCCGTTGCGCGCAAGCACCGCGTCCGCGCCCACCAGCAGAGCCAGTCCGACGAGCAGCGCGATCGAGCGTTTCATCCGAACCTCCTTCGGAACGGAACCAGAAGCGGGTTCCAACTCCGCACAAAGTCTAACGCCGGCGCGGCGCGCGGCGTTGACCTTTTACACATGGTTACAGCCTCAGCAATCGGGCTCGCCGGGACGCGGCCGTGGCCTCGGGACGAAGGCGAACCGGGCGGGAACGTCGGCCGCGCGAATCGCCGCAAGCGGCATGCTATTGCCCTGCAGCATGAGCTTCGTGGATTCGCCCCGCGAGACGCGTTCGACGATTGCCGAAAAGTCGCCGAAGCGCTCGACCAACGCCGGCAAGTCGCGATCGAGAACAGCGCCGACGCCCAACTCGGTGTGCAGCAGCAGCGCGCCTGCGTCGTCGAGAAACGCAGCATCGAGGTTGCCCGGGATCGCGCCAGTGTGCGCGACGAAGCTCGCCCCGGCGCCGTCCAGCCGGTAGATCCACGGCGTGTAGTCGAGCGAGACGTAGACCCGCTGCGGGCCGTTCTGAAAATACCAGCGGCCCGCGGCGTCGACCGCGTAATTCCTGCCGATGAATTCGCACATCGCCGCGTTGGCAATGCGCTCGAAGCCGCCCGAGGCCGACTTGATTCGCCAGTCTCCCCTGCGGTCGAGCGCGAGCCAGCCGTAGACCGCCGGCACGTTCGGCCACTTCGCCATCGAGCGCAGTACGATCTCGTCCACGATTTCCTCTCGTATCTCTTGAGTCTTGCGCGCGCGTCGGCGGTCTGACTTTATTCAGAGCTTCCCTGGCGCGCCGCGCCGAGCCGCTCGAGCATGGCGCGCACCGCCCGCATCTGCGGCGCCTTGCGGGTGTGGTACTCCGCGCCGGTATAGCCCCACCAGTCCCAGCACCCGCGCGGATTGACGATGAAGGTCGATCCACCTCCCCACGACAATCCCCAGCGCGCGCTCGCCTGCGGGTAGAGCACGACGATGCGGTTGCTGCCGGCCCAGCGGTTGTAGCCCGATTCGAGGACGAACCTCTCGCCGACGGACTCCGCGCCCTGCCGGCAGCCGTGAAAGGCGACGTGCACGCGGCAACGCTCGCGCTCGCACTCGGCCGGCACCCAGGCATAGCCCGAATCGGCGAGGCTCAGCGCCCGCGCAGCGCCATCCGCGAACTCGCGCTGGTCGAACTCGACGAGCCGGCCGCGCGGCTCTGCGGGCGGGTTCAGCCTGCCGAGCAGGTGGCCGAGCAGCGCGCCGGCGGCGTCATAGCCGCAGTTGTTGATGTAGGGCGGGTCGCTCGACTCGCAAGCGTTCCCTGAGCGATCGGTCACCATCGCGTGTCCGGCCGGAACGTCGGCGACGAGAACCACATCGCCGCCCGGCGAGAGTCGCCGGTAGAAATCGCGCAGCGTCCGGACCACTTCCGGCGCGACGGTCCGGTCGTGCGTGCCCGAGAACAACCACACCCGGGCGCGGTCGAGTCCGCCCGGCGGATCGATCGCCCCGGCGCGCGCCAGCGCGAGCGCGATGCCGGAAAGAATCTCTCCCGAAGGCGGTGTCGCCCGGGCCGAGGGCATCATGCAGTTGGCGAGCGCGTTCCACAGGTTTCCCATCGCGCAGCCGTACGGCGGCGCGGCGATCGCGCCCGCGCCGCGAACGATGCCCGAGTAGGCGACGTGGAATTGCACCGCCATGGCACCCCCGGAGGAAAACCCCGAAACCGTCACCGCCTGCGCCTCCGCGCCGAGCGCGGGCAGGCGCTCGGCCGCGCCGCCGCCGCGGGTGAGCGCGGAAAGCACGAGCACCGCGAGGCAGAGCCGCACGTTCAGTCGAATTCGGCGTTGGCGGACGGACATTTAAATATAATAGCCGTTCCCTCCTCGTTCGTTCCTGAGAGACATCCGCATGCAGATTCGCGACAACCTCTACATCGACGGGCGCTGGACCGCCTCCACTGGTGGCAAGTCGATCGAAGTGATCAGCCCCTCGACCGAAACGGCGATCGGCCGCGTTCCGGAGGGCACGCCGGAGGATGCCGACGCTGCGGCGTGCGCGGCGCGCGCGGCGTTCGAGGCGTGGGCCGCGACGCCCGTGCCGGAACGCGCGGCGTTCCTGCAGAAAATCCACGAAGGCCTGAAAGCACGCGCCGAGGAAATCGGCCGCACCATTGCCGCAGAAGTCGGCATGCCGCTGAAGCTCGCCACGCGCATCCAGGCGGGCTCGCCGATTTTCACCTTCTCGATGTACGCGAGGATGTTGCGCGATTTCCCGTTCGAGGAGAAGGTGGGCAATTCGCTGGTGCTGAGGGAACCGGTCGGCGTGGTCGCCGCGATCACCCCGTGGAACTATCCGCTGCACCAGATCGCGGCCAAAGTGGCGCCGGCGCTCGCCGCGGGCTGCTGCGTGGTGCTCAAGCCCTCGGAAGTCGCCCCGCTGAATGCCTTCATCCTCGCCGAGGTGATCCACGCTGCCGGACTGCCCAGGGGCGTGTTCAACCTGGTCACCGGTTACGGGCCGGTCGTCGGCGAAGCGCTGGCGAAGCACCTTCAGATCGACATGGTGTCCTTCACCGGCTCGGTACGCGCCGGCAGGCGCGTGTCCGAACTCGCGTCGCCAACGATGAAGAGAGTCACCCTCGAGCTCGGCGGCAAGTCGGCCGCGGTGATTCTGGAGGACGCCGATCTCGCCGCAGCGGTGAAGGGCACGGTCAACGCCTGCTTCCTCAACACCGGGCAGACGTGCAGCGCTCACACGCGCATGCTCGTTCCGGAGAGCTTGCACGACGAAGCCGCGGGAATCGCCGTCGAGGTCGCGAAGTCCTTCACCGTCGGCGACCCGTTCGGCGACTCGGCGAAACTGGGACCGCTGACCTCGTCGGCGCAGCGCGACCGGGTACGCGGCTACATCAGGAAAGGCATCGAGGAAGGCGCGGTGCTTCTTTGCGGCGGGCCGGATGCGCCGGAAGGAATGAGCAAGGGCTTTTACGTGCGTCCGACGATCTTCGGCCGCGTGAATCAAAACGCGACGATTGCGCAGGAAGAAATCTTCGGACCCGTGCTCGCCATCATCCCCTACAAGGACGAGGACGACGCGGTGCGCATCGCCAACGACACGATGTACGGGTTGGCCGGCGCGGTGTGGTCGGCGGACGAGGAGCGCGCCAAGCGCGTCGCGCGGCGGCTGCGCACCGGGCAGGTTGACATCAACGGCGGCGCCTTTAACATGTTCGCGCCCTTCGGCGGGGTCAAGCAGTCGGGCAAAGGCCGCGAGCTCGGCCGCGCCGGGCTCGAGGAATATCTCGAGTACAAGTCGCTGCAGCTGAAAGCGGAGGCCAGGGCGTGAGCGGGAAAGCGTTCAAGTACTGGTTCGAGGATTTTCTCGTGGGCATGGCGTTGGAAATACCCGGACCGACGCTCACCCGCGAGTCGATTGTCGAGTTCGCGAGCCGCTACGACCCGCAGCCTTTTCACGTCGACGAGGCGGCGGCGAAAGAGTCGGACTTCGGCGGACTCATCGCCAGCGGCTGGCACACGGTGAGCCTCGCCATGCGCATGATCTGCGACGCCTACCTGCTCGATGCGGCGAGCCTCGGCTCCCCGGGGGTGAACCAGGTGCGCTGGATGAAGCCGGTGCGCCCCGGCGACACGATCCGCCTGCGCATGAGCGTGCTCGAGGCCAGGCGCTCGGTGAGCAAACCCGATCGCGGCACGGTACTGCACCGCTGGGAAGTGCTCAACCAGAAGGACGAAATCGTCCTGAGCATGGAAGGCTACGGAATGTTCAGGCGGCGCACCGCCGCCTGAGGAAGCTCTGATTGAGTCAGACCGCCGCCTTTCAAGGCAGGCGATACACCAGCAGCCGGTAGGTCTTGTAGCGCTCGAACACTTCCTTGCTGCGGTGGCCGGAAAAGTACTTGTAGTTCACCTTCTCCAGTTTCCTGCGAAACAGCTTCATCGCCAGCCGCATCGAAAGCGGATAGCGGCCTTCCAGGTAGCTTCCCAGTGCGAGCACGGCAGGCTTCAGCCTGTGCATCAGCACGCCGTTCACCAGATCCATATTTGGGCTGACACGCTGCGTGATGTCTTCGTCCTTCACCGCCACGAAAGGCGTGTTCTTCATCGCCGCGGTGAACTCGCGCAACGGGTGGCCGCCGCCGAAACTGCGGTCGCCGGAGACGCCGTCGCCGAGCGCCTCGGTCTTGAAGAAGTCGCAGATGACGAGCAGTCCGCCGGGCTTGAGGATTTCCTGCAGCCTCGGCAGGGACGCCGCAAGCGGAATGTACTGGAAGCTCTCGCTGAACAGCGCCACATCGTAGTGGTGGCGACACTGATCGAGGGGCAAGTCCTCGAGACGGCATTCGAACAGGCGCGATCGATAGCCCTGGAAATCGGCGAGCCTGCCGCGCACCGCCTCGGCGAGATCGCGGGCGGGGATGACGCCGTCGGCGCGATACCCGCGGTCGAGCAGCTGGCGCAGCAGATGTCCCGCGCCGCAGCCGATGTCGAGCACGTGCACCTCGCCGTCGGGCCTGGGCAGCTGCGCGATCAGCATCTCGTTGTAGCGCTGCTGCGCGATCGGCAGGTTCGCGAGCTTGAGCGCCAAGTCTGCGTCCCAGAGTCCGTAGTGCAGGTCCTCGACGTCGAGAAGTCGCTTGGCCAGTACCAGGCCCAGCTCGCGGCTGTGCATTTTTTCCACGGATTCGAGCTACCTCATTCCGGTTTTATGCCCGCGGCCTTCACCATCGGCCACCACTTCTCGATCTCGGCCTTGTGGAAGGCGCCTAGCGCCTCCGGCGTCTGCTGCTCGCGCTGCGGAATTTCCTGGCCCAGGTCGGAGAGTCGCTGGCGCACCGTCGGCGCGGCCAGCGCAGCAACGATGGCGGCGTTCAGCCGGGCCGAGACCTCGCGCGGCGTTCCGCGCGGCGCCCAGATTCCGTACCAGACCGAGACATGCAGCCCCGGCAAGCCCGCCTCGTCGACGGTAGGCACGTCAGGCGCCGCCGCGATGCGCGTCCTTGCCGTCACCGCGAGGGCCCTGATCTTCCCGCCGCGCACCTGGGGGATCGAGTTCGACGCCTGGTCGAACATCAGCTCGATCCGGCCGCCGAGCAGATCCTGCATCGCCGGCCCGGTTCCCTTGTAAGGCACGAACTCGAATCGGGTGCCGGTCGCGCCCTGGAAGTAGATTCCGCCCATGTGCGAAGCCGAACCCGCGCCGGCGGTCCCCGCCGAAGCCTTGCCCGGGTTCGCCTTGAGCCACACGATCAGCTCCTTCAGATCTCTTGCCGGCACCGAGGGATGCACGACGATCATCAGCGGATTGCTCGCAATCAGCGCCAGCGGCTCCAGATCTCTGAGCAGGTCGTATTGGAGGGGATAGACGGCCCCGTTGATGACGTGCGTGCTCCAGTGACCGATGCTGAGCGTGTATCCGTCGGGGGCCGCGCGCGCGACCCGGCCGACGCCGAGCGTGCCCGCAGCACCGACGACGTTCTCCACGACGATGGATTGGCCCAGCGCCTTCCCCATCGGAACGCCCACGATGCGTGCAATGGTGTCCACGGGTCCGCCCGCGGCAAACGGAACGATCATCGTGACCGGCCGGGACGGGAAGCCCTGGGCCGCAACGGTGGAAACGCCCGAGACCATTGCCGCAAGCACGAATATCGCCGATAGGTATCTCGTTCGACCTTCCTCACGGATTGGTGCTGGAAGAAACCGATTCATGGTCAGTCGGCCTTGATGCCCGCGGCGCGGGCGATCTTCGAGAACACCGCGACGTCGTCGCGGATGAGCTTGTCAAAGGCCTCCGGCGACAAGGGGCGCGGCGTCATGCCGATGGGGTCGAAGCGCTGCCGGGTATCGGCGTCGTTGAGAATGCGCACGATTTCCCGGTTGAGCCTGGCGACGACCGGGCGCGGCACGCCGGAGGCGGTGAGCAGCCCGAACCAGAGAATCGATTCGAACCCGGGAACGCCCGCGGCTGCGACGGTCGGCACGTCAGGCAGCAGCGGATCACGGTTGGCCGAGGACACGGCCAGCGCCGCAAGTTTGCCGTCCTTGACGAGGTTCACGGCATTCGCGATCGGCGCCATGAAGAACTGGACGCGGCCGGTCATGGTCTCGGTGAGCGATTCGGGTATGCCCTTGAACGGGACGTGCACGACGTCGATCGCCGCCATGGCCTTGAACATCTCTGCGGCGAAATGCGTTCCGCTGCCGACACCCGCGGAGGAGAAATTGAGC
>JBGPTG010000156.1:0-7898 GCA_041490545.1 Gammaproteobacteria bacterium | reverse complement strand
TGCTGCGCTGCTTTGCCTCGATTGGCACTTCAGCATAAAGGCGGCTCGCTGCGAACAGCGGATACTGGCCTCTCGGATCAAGTTCGAGAATTCGCGCAAGCCAGTCTTCCAGCCGGGCGTAGTCGAGTTCGCGATAGGGGATCTTGCTTCCGGATTGGTAGTCGAAGGCCTGCAAGTACAGCATCAGGACTTTGGCCAATGCGACCGGTTCTCCGAGGCTCGCCAGCCTGAGCGCCGCGATGCCCGGGGCGGGCGGCAGATCCTCGGCCTTGGCGATCGCCGCAGAAGACATCGCTTTCCAGCCGACCTGAGCGGCGAGGGCTGCCGCAAACAATGCCAGGACGATGCGCGGAACTTGCGAAATCGGGCGCTCGGCCATAGTGTTCAGAAGTTCTTGCGGTACAAGTCAAACAGCGAGGCGGCGCCAATCAATACTAGGTAGATGAGGGTTTGCGCGAGAACCGCAACAAGTGCTGCCCATCCCTCGGCGGGCTCCCACAGCCAGGTGGTCTGGGTCATCCGGTCCAGTGCCGGAAGCAGCAATGCCAGCAAGTCCACGATCTGGTTGGCGATACGGTCCGGCAGCGTCGGATCCTGCAGGGGCGCGCTCGAAATAAGCTGAATGGCCGACATCGAGCGGGAAAGCGCGTAAAAACAGGCGACAGCAGCAAATGCGGGCACGACCTGGGTGAGCGAAAGCACGCAAAAGAGGCTCACGGCAATGACGATCAAGAGCTCGCAAAACAGCGAAAACGTCCACAGCGCAATCCCGGCAGGGTTGGCGAGCATCAAAAGCGGGACGGCGCTCAACGGAGCCAGTATCAATGCAAGGGCCGCGTAGCCGGCAAACTTGCCGAAAAAGTAGGTCGATCGGGGCGCTGGAAGGGACAAGAGCAGTTCCGTAACTTTGTCGCTCCATTCCCGCACCATGCTGGTGATGACGAAAGCCGCAGCAATGAATACGGCGGCCACCCTGAGGAGCGCTGCAAGCAGAGCAGACTGGATCTCCCGAGACTCCGTTATCGCTACTTGGTTGAGAAACTGGGCAAGACCGAATGCCGTCAGGGCGACGATGGCGGCGAGCCATACCACCCGGTTCCTGACGGCCTCCAGCAGTGTCAGGCGCGCAAGAGAGGTGATGGTTCCCACGGGGGATAAGGGTAGCCGGGTTCGGTAGTGAGGCGTTAAAGCTGGCACAATACGTGACTACCAAAGGAAAAGTCCAGCGGCTGGGGGGATCTCCGCGTGGCTGTCCGTTTCTTGTCTGCATCAGTATGCAGGGGAACGAAAAACTACATGCACCGCGAGTCCCTGCGCCACTGCTTCCCAATTCCCTGAATCGAATTCTTCAATCCTGTATGACCCCACCATGGTGACGGCAAAGCTCCTTCAAAGCTCGCAGTTGTTTATCGCAAAGTACTGGCGGGGCGTATTCATAATAATGCTCGCGCTGTTGCATCTGGCGGCCATGCGCGGTGCCGGGGATTTCTGGGCGCGAGGACTCATGCTCGCCCACTTTGGCCTGTTCATAATGTGGCAGCCCTTCATGCGGGGGGAACGCCGCCTCAGTCCTTCGCACCTAGTCGCCATCGTCGGAATAGCGGTCGGCATTTTCTACTTTCTGAACTGGTGGCTCCTGGCCCTATGGGTCAGCGTGCTCGCCGGGGTAGTCGGGGGCAAGGTGTTTCTGTTCCAGGCGCGATGGTTGCGGCGCTTTTACCTGGTGGTTCTGCTGTACCTTGTGACGCTGCTGCTCGTCTGGATCGTGCCCAACAGCATCGTTTCCATACCCCTCCCCACGGAAGTCCGGGCCCTCGCGCAGTACGGCTTACCCGTCCTGCTGCTGGTGATGCTGGCGATTCCAGCTGAATCGGACTCGGTTGAAACGCCGCAGATCGTCGATTTCTTCTATGCGGCGATGATCGTGCTGCTGCTGGTTGCTCTGGTGCTGGGCAGCTTCGCCTTCATGACGGTGGCCAGGATCGACTATGTTTCCTCCGTTTCGTACAGCATGCTCATCATCGCCGGGGTATTGCTCGTGCTTTCGCTTGCTTGGAATCCCCGGGCTGGGTTCGGCGGGTTGGCGATGTACTTCTCCCGGTATTTGCTCTCGGTCGGGTTGCCATTCGAGCGCTGGCTGTTTGTCCTTGCTGAGTTGTCCCAGCTCGAGACCAAGCCGGAAAGGTTCATGAAGGAGGCCTGCGCGGGACTGGCGCAGCTCCCCTGGGTCTCCGGCGGCTTCTGGCATACGTCCACGGAATCCGGGGATTTCGGCACGGTCTCAAAGAATTCCGTCGAATTCACCAATCAGGAAATTCACCTGAGGGTGTTTACGAAGCTGCCCCTGAGTCCATCGCTGGTCTGGCACTTCCACTTGCTAGGGCAACTGTTGGGTGAGTTCTACGTCGCCAAGCAGCGTGAACAGAAGCTCCAGCAGCAGACCTACGTCCAGGCGGTGCATGAAACCGGAGCCCGAATGACGCACGATGTGAAAAACCTGCTGCAGTCGCTTAACGTTCTTTGCGCAGCAGCGGAGCGCGACACGGGTACTGACTCGACCGAATTGGCGTCATTGATGCGACGCCAGCTTCCCGCAATTACGCAGCGACTGCAGCAGACATTGGACAAGCTGAAGAAGCCCGATTCCGGTGACGGCCGCTACGTCGAGGCCAAATCGTGGTGGGAGGGCCTGCAGCGCGGTTATGTGGATCGAGGGGTCGAATTCTCGCTCCAGGACTTGGACGAGACCGTCATGCTGCCCAAGGAATTGTTCGACAGTGCGGGTGACAATCTTCTGCAGAACGCGCTGCGCAAGCGCAAGCTGGATGAATCGGTGAGCGTCAGCGCGACCTTTCTTTGCAACGACACGATAGAATTTTCGGTGTGCGACACCGGCAGTCCGGTGGCGGCCGAAGTATTGAAAGGTTTGCTGAGGGGCCCCGTGCCGTCGGAAAACGGGTTCGGGATCGGCTTGTACCAGACCAGCCGGCTTGCCGAGATCTCGGGCTATTCACTGCAGCTGCGCGATAACGACCTCGGAAGGGTGTGCTTCAGCCTGCGCGGCGAAGTTCGCCGCGGCGCGCGTTAGTCGGATGTCCCGCGGGTAGGCGCGGGATCGCGGAACAGCAGCCAGAGTATCCCGCAGTCGACGAGAAGCAATAGCACTTCCAGGTAGAGAAGCGGCACGTAAAGGTGTCGCCCCGCCTTGTCGCCGAAGGCGAAATAGAATCCGTCGAAATACATTCCCGTGAGTCTCGCGGCCGAGGCATAGCCCTCGAAGGGCGGAAAGAGCAGCAAGAGGGCGAGATTTGCCAATGTGAACCCCAGGGTCGCGCTGCGGCGGCTCATCAGGGCCTGCCCCGACCGGTACCCTATCAGCAGAAGCCAGGCGATCGCGGCATTGGCCAGTACCCAGCAGACTTCGAGCGTCAGCAGATTCCAATTGACGATCCGGTTCTGGCTTCCACTAAACGCAAAATAGAACGCGTCGAACACGGCGACGTCCCTGCCCGCCGGTATCGAATTGTAGGGCGGGAAGAGCAGCATCAGCCCGATATCGAGCGCCGCCATGAAAATGATGACGAACTGGGAGCGGTTCAATTTGTCAGGGAAATTGTCCGGTACTCACAATGTGCCCGATGAGCAGGAGAGCGCGTTCGTCGTGGCGTGGCCGGCGGGCTACAAGCCGCCGCTGAGGATGCGGTTGTAAAGAATCGACGGCGACAGCCAGATGACAATGTCGTCGAACTCGCCGTTGGTGGCACCGGCAGCGGTCAGTTCATGGGTGATGAAGACGCGGTCCGCGTCGAGGTTGTTCGATTCGTCGAGTCCGGTGCCGCCGGCGCCGCCCACACCGTTCTTGCCGACCGAAAAAATGACCGCGACCGCGTTGTTCGTGAGGGTGGTGTTTATACTGGGGGTGGGGCAGGCTGAGCTGGTGCCGGGTCCGGGAAGGCCGGTGGCCGTCTTGCACACTCGCAGATCCGGAGAAGGCGTGGCGGGATCCCCATCGGTCAGTTTGTTTCGGAGCTGCCCCGGGGTTGTGAACTCGTTCGATCCGGAAGTGGTCACCGCGTAGCGGATGGGGCTGCTCCATGAGTCGACCAGATAGCCGTTTTTGTCGACCGGGGTAAGCGCCAGCGTCGCCGCCGGCACAAAGCCTACGCCTGGTGGAATACTCGGTGTGCAGGCCCCACCCCCGACCGGCGCCTCGACGCCGTTGGATGAAGTGGCGTACGGGGGGGGCGGCGTGGCCGGGCAGGGCAGGCGGCCATTGGCGGCTGCAAACCCGATGAGCGCGTCGCGCGCCGTTTCCAGCGTCTTTCTGGTATCGCTGATCTTGCCCAATTCGACCTGGATGGAATAGGTGCCGATCAATCCGCCCAGCAGCAGCGCGACGATAACGAGAACGACGGCCAGTTCGGCCAGGGTAAAGCCGCGTTGCTGTCCCCAGGCTAGAGCCTTCAAACGTACTATGGGCACGGTGCAACCGTGGTGGGGAGATTGGCGGCAGTGAAGGTGGGCGCAATGCAGTACAGAATATCGTTGAAGCTGCTGGTGGCAGCGCCGGTCTGATAGTTGTCGTGGCCGTTGCCGGTGGAGATATTGGATTGATTCTGGCCTTCGAGATAGTTCGTGAGGGTGCCACGGTCGCCGGCCGTTTCGCGCGATTGCCCGGCGAGCCGCTCGCCGGCGAATATCACCACCGCAGCAAAATAGGTACCGCCTGCGCCGCTGCTGTTGGATTGCAGGCAGCGTGTGCCGTCGCAGCTTGCCACCGGCTGATTGGGGCTGGCGGTGGGGTAGTGGGCGGATGCGACCGCGTAGAACAGGTGATCCTTCCAGTTTTCATACCAGGCCAGGTCGGCGTTGCTGAGCGTGGAATAGCAGTTGGTGCTGGATTGCGTAAAGGAAAAAAGATAGTAGGGCGACAATAGATTATTCTGCGGCAGGCCGGCACCGCCGCGCGAGTTGTCGACGCGGTAGGACAGGCGCCCGGCGACATCGCTGGCGGCGTCGTTGTAGTTTGTGTCGATCATGTAGGCAGAGAATGGGGACAGTGACAAGGGGCCGGCCCAGGGCAGGCGTCGGTCGCCGCTCAAATAAAATTGATTTTGCATGCCGAATTGCGCAAGACATTGCGCCGCCTTTCGGGTCAGCCCGTTGACGGGCCCAGTGAGACGGTCCTGAAAATCGGGCCGCTTCTTGATCGCGGCCCATAGCTCATCGCGGGTGATGTAGATCAGCCGGTCATTGAAAGTGTCGGAAGCCTGGCCGGCGATGAACGTCGTGATGGCGCTTGCCCCGGCGGACACCGTCGAGTTGCTGATACCGCTCGCGGTTTCCAGATCCAGATAGTGGGCGGGGTTGGGGTCCCCGCCGCAGTTGGTACCACTGGTGTTGGATCGGCTTTGTCCCGACAAGGGGGGACCGGGAGCGAAAATGACGGCTACGGCGCGGCTCGAGGGGCTGCCGCCGCCCCCAGTGAGATAGGTGATGCCGCCCCCTGGGGCGCGCACGTCGAACAGTCCGGGGGTATCCCAGTTCATCATGTTCGACGTGGCGGCGTTGGTAGTGACGCCGTTCGGGTTGTTCTTATAAGTGCCCGCCACCGCGTACCACAGGCATTCGCCGGAGGCGTCCCTGAGCGGTTCCAGCCCAAGCGTATACCAGGGGAGCTTGCCGATGGTGCTGACCAAAGCTGAATCGCAGGTCCCGGCCTGTGAACCTTCCGGGAGCAAAACGGATCCCTGATCCGGGCAGGGCAGGTAGCCGGGCACGCCAGGGTTGGTCGCGCTGGCGTCCATTGATTTTTCTGCACCGACGGTGGCCGCGTAGGTGAGCAGCGCCTGCTTGGCGCGATCGAGCGCGACCTGGGTTTTCCTGTTGCGCTCGAGGGCCCGATCAGCGCCGCTCTTGTTCATGGCGTTCACCAAGATGAAAACACCGGAGAGCACGACTACCATCAACAGCACCAGCAGCGCGATACCGTGCTGCTTGCGACGAGACGCGAACCTGGGCATGGACGCTTACCGCCTGCCGACTGGAGGCACGACGATGCGCCCGCCCTCGATGGGATCCTTCACTTCGCCGCGGCCCTTGTCGAGGGTCTGGCCGATCTTGACCGTGACGCTGGTCTCCCCTTCCCCGGGAAGGGTGACGCGCGCGGGATCGCGCGGGCTTCGCGCGCTTTCGAGGGGCACGCCGTTGAGCCAGGTGGTCGTCCTGCCGGAGGATCGCGACACCTGGCCGTTGACTGTGACCTGGTTCTCGGTGCTGATGGTGGCGTCCAGAATGTTGGCCTGGCGACGCCGGTCGAGGTCCTGGCGCTGCTGGGGCGTGAAAAACAGTCGCCCGAGGTTCTCGTAGGCCGCCGCAGGCCGCGGGAAATAACCGGCCAGAATGGCGCAGCAAAGCCCCAGCGTCACGAGCACGATTTTTCGGGTTGCAGCAGTTGTCTTCATGGGGGCGGCGCCGGCTTGGTTCAGGCGGGCTTCATCCCTTTCACCGAAACCAGATCGACCAGGCATTCGGCGTGCAGCCGCGGCTGCAGCGAGGTCGCGGTTGCCGGCGCGGCCCTCGTCACGGTACAGCGCTTGACGTTGACGTGTGCCCTACCCTCGGCCTGGAGATCGTCGAGGAAATCCAGCAGGTCCCCTTCGTGCAGCAGCATCATTTCGAGCTTCATCCGGCTCACCACGAATTCCGCGTTCGGGCTGGAGATGACGCCGGGGTAGTCGAGCGGTTTCTGCGCTTCGATGCTGTACTTGATTTCGAAGAGCTTGCGGGTGTTCTTGATCTTTGCGATGGCTTCTATCCAGTCCAGGCGGTTCTGTACCCCGATAATGCCGCGCGTGCGCATCTGGTCGAAATACTGGAGGTTGTCGCGGATGTCGCGCTCTTCTTCCGATACTTTCGACACGCGATCCTGCGCCGCCGTGCGACCCTGGCGCGCAGCATTCTGCGCGTTGCGCGCGGCGTCGAGGTAATCGCTGCTGACGACCAGCGCCGCGACACCCAGGACCACCAGCGTTGCCGCGAGGGCGAACGGGGCGCGCAACCGCTTGAGATCGTCGCGGACGAGATTCATGCGCCGCTCCTCCTGCTCACCGCGATCGAAAAGCGCGGCACTTCCCCTGGGCGCGCGACTCCGATGTCGCCGCTGATGCTCTTTTCCGCGTTGAGGTCAAAAGGCAGCTGGGTGCGGATGACCTCCATGCCCCGCCGCTGGCGGAGCGCTTCGGCAAACTGCTCGATCAACGCGGTAATCGCGCGGTAATCCGATGCCTGGGGGACGATGAGCCGCCCGGATATCTCGGCCGTCTGCACCTGGGATTCCGCGCTTTCGGGCTGCCCCGCGGCCGGCGCCGCCCTGGGAGCGTCGCGGCCGGCGGGCCCCGGGCGCGCGACGGACCCGGTGTCCCAATCGATTTTTTCGATCTCGATTTGCGGCAGCGTGGCGACCACCTGGCTGATCTCGACGAACATGTCCCCCGGGAAGCTGGTCTGCCGCTGCAGAACCCGGTAGTTCTTCACCATGGCCTTCAGGTTTTCCGCAGAGGTGGGTATCTTGGGAAAGATGGACTGCATCTGGGCATATTCGTCCGACGCGCGCGCTTCCTGCTGCCGGTTGAGTGTCGCCTGCTGGCCAAGCTGATAGATATCCCATAGCTTCACCGCGGAAAGGAACAAACACAACCCGAAAGCAGCCGCACCGGCGATGACGAGCCCCATGCGCGCCCGCCATACGTCGTAGAACCGCCGCAGGTCGTCATCGGCGAACTGGTCGCCGGGCGCGGACTGGGCGAGGACATGCAGAAAAACGCCCTCCGCCAGGGTTTCGGCAGGGGCCGCCTTGATGCCGAGGCTCCTTCCCACCTGGTCGAGATCGCGGACAT
>JBGPTG010000155.1:0-7922 GCA_041490545.1 Gammaproteobacteria bacterium | reverse complement strand
TGCGCGAGCCCGCAGAACCCCTCTATCCCGCGGAAGAACTGCTCGGCGTGATTCCGGGCGACGCGCGCAAGCCCTACGACGTGCGCGAGGCGATCGCGCGCATCGTCGACGCGAGCGAGCTGGACGAATTCAAGCAGGACTACGGCACGACGCTGGTGACCGGTTTCGCGCGCATCTGGGGCTATCCGATCGGCATTCTCGCGAACAACGGAATCCTCTTCTCGGAATCGGCGTTGAAGGGCGCGCATTTCATCGAACTGTGCTGCCAGCGCGGCGTTCCGCTGCTGTTCCTGCAGAACATCACCGGGTTCATGATCGGGAAAAAGTACGAGGCGGGCGGCATCGCCAAGGATGGCGCCAAGCTGGTGACCGCGGTCGCCTGCGCGCGCGTGCCGAAGTTTACGGTGATCATCGGCGGATCCTTCGGGGCGGGAAACTACGGCATGTGCGGACGCGCCTACTCGCCGCGCTTCCTGTGGATGTGGCCGAATGCCCGTATCAGCGTCATGGGCGGCCAGCAGGCAGCCGCGGTGCTCGCCGCTGTCAGGCGCAACGGCATCGAAGCGAAGGGCGGCACCTGGAGCGAGGCGGACGAAGAGCAGTTCCGGCGCCCGATCCTCGATCAGTACGAGCGCCAGGGACACCCGTACTACGCCACTGCGCGGCTCTGGGACGACGGCGTCATCGCGCCCGAGGAAACACGGCGCGTCCTGGGGCTCGCCATCAGCGCGTCGCTGAACGCGCCCATAGCGACTACTTCCTTCGGCGTCTTCCGGATGTAGTCCGGCGCCATCGCATCGCATCGCATCGCATCGCATCGCATCGCAAACCCAGGGAACAAGCATGCCATACCAGACCATCGACATCGAATCCGCCCACGGCGTCGCCGTCCTCTGGCTGAACCGGCCGGAGGTGCGCAACGCCTTCAATGAAACCATGATCGGCGAGCTGAGCTCGGCTTTCGGCGAGCTCGACGCCAAC
The DNA here is from genome assembly GCA_041490545.1 of Gammaproteobacteria bacterium. Lineage (GTDB taxonomy): Bacteria > Pseudomonadota > Gammaproteobacteria > Burkholderiales > SG8-39 > VBDM01. The sequence goes on along the minus strand of JBGPTG010000155.1, from coordinate 6,941 downwards.
CCGGAGATACGCGCCGTCGTGCTCGCGGGGCGCGGCAAGGTGTTCTGCGCGGGAGCCGATCTGAACTGGATGAAGCGCATGGCGGAACTCGACTTCGAGGAAAACCGCAAGGACGCGCTCGCGTTCGGCGACATGCTGAGCCGCCTGCACCTCATGAAGAAACCCACGCTCGCGCGCCTGCACGGCGCGGTATTCGCAGGAGGCGTGGGCCTCGCGGCCGCCTGCGACATCGCCGTCACCTCCTCCGATGCAGAGTTCTGCGTGTCCGAGGCGCGCCTCGGCCTGATACCGGCCACCATCAGCCCCTACGTGCTGGCGGCCATGGGCGAGCGTTATGCGCACCGCTATTTTCTGAGCGCGGAGCGCTTCACCGCCGCCGAAGCGTATCGGACCGGCCTGGTGCAGGAGATCGCCCCGCCGCAGGAACTCGATGCGACCGTCAACGCCCTTCTCGGCGAGCTGGTGCAGTGCGCCCCGGGCGCACAGGCCGCGACCAAGGCGCTGATAGACGCGGTCGCAAACCGTCCGATCGGCCCGGATTTGATGCGCGACATGGCCGAGCACATCGCTACCGCGCGGGCCTCGGACGAGGGCCGCGAAGGCGTGCGCGCTTTCCTCGAGAAGCGCTCCCCGTCCTGGCACCGCGCGGCCAAGCAGGCGACAAGGAAGGGCCCGCGAGCCAGGAAGTAGAGCTCGCCCGTGTTTTCCAGGATCCTGATCGCCAATCGCGGCGAGATCGCCTGCCGCGTGACCAGGACCGCGCGGCGCATGGGCGTCGGGGTCGTCGCCGTGTATTCGGACGCCGACGCGCGTGCCCTGCACGTGGCGCTCGCCGACGAAGCCTTTCGCATCGGCACCGCTGCGGCCGCCGACAGCTACCTGCGCGGCGAACGCATCATCGAGGCCGCGCGTCGCGCCGGGGCGCAGGCGATCCATCCCGGCTACGGCTTCCTCTCCGAAAACGCCGGGTTCGCCGAAGCCTGCGAAGCCGCGGGCCTCGTCTTCATCGGCCCGAGCGCCGCAGCGATCCGCTCGATGGGAGACAAGGCCGGGGCTAAGACCCTCATGGCCGGCGCCGGCGTGCCGCTCGTCCCCGGTTACCACGGCGGCAATCAGTCCGGGGAGTTTCTCGCGCTCGAAGCGGGACGCATCGGCTACCCGGTTCTCATCAAGGCCTGCGCCGGCGGCGGCGGCAAGGGTATGCGCGTGGTACCGCACGAGCACGATTTCCAGGCGGCTCTCGCTGCGTGCCGGCGCGAGGCCAAGTCGGCTTTCGGCGACGAGCGCGTGCTTCTGGAGAAATATCTCGAAGGTCCGCGGCACGTCGAAGTCCAGGTGTTCGCCGACCGGCACGGCGGCTGCGTGCACCTTTTCGATCGCGACTGCTCGGTGCAGCGCCGCCACCAGAAGATCGTCGAGGAAGCGCCCGCACCCGGGATGAGCGAATCGCAGCGTCGCCACATGGGTGCGGCGGCAGTGGCTGCAGCGCACGCCGTGAACTATGTCGGCGCAGGCACGGTGGAGTTCATGCTCGACCGGGATGGCGGCTTTCATTTCATGGAAATGAACACCCGGCTGCAGGTCGAGCACCCGGTGACCGAAATGATCACCGGCCTCGACCTGGTGGAATGGCAACTGCGCGTCGCGGCCGGCGAACGGCTGCCGCTAGCGCAGGAAGACCTGCGCGTAAAGGGTCACGCTTTCGAGGCCCGCGTCTACGCCGAAGACCCGACCAGGGATTTTCTGCCGATCACCGGGCGCCTCACGCATCTCGGCCTGCCCGAACCGTCGCCGAGTGTCCGAGTGGACGCCGGGGTCCGTTCCGGTGACGAGATCACGCCTTACTACGACGCAATGATCGCCAAGCTGATCGTGCACGGAAGCGATCGCGGCGAAGCGCTCGCCACACTGCGCTCCGCGCTCGCGCACCTGGAAGTGGCGGGCCTCGCATCGAATGCCGCGCTGCTGCGCCGGATCGCGCGGTGCGCGGATTTCACCGAGGCGCGCCTGGACACCGGACTGATCGAGCGCAACCGTCGGGAGCTGCTGGCGCCGCCGGAGGCGCCGGGCGAAGCGGTTGCGGCGCTGGCAATCGTGACGGCGTGGCAGCGCATGGCCGACGCGGCGCGCGAAACTGCGCGGCGCTCCTCCGATCCGCGATCTCCCTGGAGCCTGAGCGACGCCTGGCGACTGAACGGACAGGAGCAACAGATATTCGTTTTCCGAAGTGCCGGGCATGCGCTCCAGGTGAGCGCGCGGGCCCGCGGCACCGGTCTCGACGTAGAACTTTTCGGCAGGTCTCGATTCTTGAAATGGCGAACCGCTGGGCGCGGGGCGCTGCTCGTGCAGCTGAACGATGCCGAAATCATCGGCCGGGTAGTGTGTTCGAACCGGCGCTTCGACGTCTTCGCCGCCGGAGAGCACCACGTGCTCGAACTCGACGATCCCCTCGCGCAGGAATTCGACACCCGGCCCGAGGCCGGGGCGCTGGTGGCTCCCATGCCCGGCCGTATCGTCGCGGTGCTGGTCGCCGCGGGCACTGTCGTGGAAAAAGGCGCACCGCTGCTGGTGCTGGAAGCCATGAAGATGGAGCACACTATCTCGGCCCCGTTTTCGGGCAAGGTCGCGCGCATCTGCTTCGAGTCCGGGCAGCAGGTCGGCGAGGGTGTGCTGCTGGTGGAATTCGAAGCGGGCGAAGAGACATGATGAACCCGGACACACGGCCCGGGGGCGACGTTCAATCACCGTGCAACAACGTGTGCCGGATGAACCCGGATACGGGCCTCTGCGAAGGCTGTTTTCGCACGCTCGACGAGATCGCCGCCTGGTCGGGTCTGAGCAATGACGAAAAGCGCGCCGTGCTCGGGCTACTGCCCTCACGACGGACACCGCGATGAAACTGCCCGAAAGCATCCAGGTCATCGAGCGTGGCTGGCTCTCCGCCAACAACATCGTTCTGCATGAAGGCGCGGAAGCGATCGTCGTCGATTCGGGTTATGGCGCCCACGTACCGCAGACGCTGGCGCTTCTCGAACGCGTCCTGGCCGGGAAAAAGCTCGCTCGTCTCGTCAATACGCACTGCCATTCCGATCACATGGGCGGCAACGCCGCGATCCAGGCGAAATACGGCTGCAGGACGAGCATTCCGGAAGGCGAGGCGGCGGCGATCGACGACTGGGACGAGCAGGTGCTGATCCTCGCGATCGCCGATCAGCGCGCCCAGCGTTTTCGCTACGACGATACTTTTCGCGACGGCGACACGCTGCAGATGGGCGGGCTCGACTGGCAGGTGATCGCCGCGCCCGGACACGACACGCATGCGGTGATGTTCCATTCGCCCGAGGCGCGCATCCTGATTTCGGGCGACGCACTCTGGGAAAACGGCTTTGGCGTGGTGTTCCCGCAACTCTTCGGCCGCGACACCGCGCTCGCCGAAACGCGCGCGACCCTCGAAGCCATCGGCGGCTTGAGCGTGGATGTGGTGATTCCCGGCCACGGCCGGCCGTTTGGCGACGCCGGCGCGGCGCTCGAGCGCGCGCTTTATCGCCTGGAGGGATACGAGGAAGACATCACGCGGCTCGCGCGCCACTGCGCCAAGGTCATGCTGTCTTTTGCCCTGCTGGAAAAGCGCTCCATGCCGCTCGCCGACTTGCCGGCCTACGTCGCGCGCGTGCCCATCCTCGCCGAGCTGAACTCGCGCTACCTCCGCATGACGCCGATGGCGATGGCGGAGTGGCTCGCCGGCGAACTCGAGCGCGCGGGGGCGGCGGAGCGTCGGGAGGGATTGCTTCTGGCCAGGGGGTAGTGAGTTGCCGCATGAGATCAGATAAGGTACTTCTTGCCGACTGCTGACGGCACAAGCTCGCTACCAAACTCACGGGCCATCTGGCTCAATGCCCGCCACCCGGTACAGTGGCCAGGCGCCAGCACCTTTAGCGCAAATCTCTTGAGATCGGCCACCGTCTGGGGAATCACTCTTTCGTTTATGCCCGAGAGATGCAGACCACCCATTACCCCATAAAGCGGCACCGACGGGAATACCGAACGAGCGTGGGTCAGGACGTTGATGAGCCCCGCATGCGAGCACGCGGAAAACACGAATTGGCCTTTCCCCTTGACGTTAACCGAGACGAACCGCTCGTCCATGATTAGGGGATCTGGTTCCCACGACGTCCCGTCGGGGCTGCGTGTGAGGTGATTCGGCACGCCAGCCTCGTAGCTCGTCACACGCGGGATTTCTCCGCTAACGTAGAAAGCACCATCGGCGACACTCTGCGGCTCGCGAGTGTTGATGACCTTCGCACCAGCAGCCGCCAGGCGGTCAGGGTCGGGAACCAGCTCGTTCACGTAGAGTTGTCCGTCGGGCCGCTTCGTCGCGCGCTGCCGGAACATGCCCGGGTGCACGTAGCAGGTGAAGTTCTTGCTGCCGCGACTTCGCGCAATGGATTCGACAGCGGCAATCAGGCCGCCTGCATGGTCCCAGTGGCCATGCGACAGCACGACAGCTTCGATGCTTGCGAAGTCAACGCCGAGGATGTCGGTGTTTCGCTGGAATGTCGCAGCAGCCGGTCCTGCGTCGAATAGCAGCGTGTGCTTTCTGCCGCCTACAGTCGCGGTTAGCAGCACCGAGAGCCCGTGATGTGCGCAGCAGGTATTCGAGCCAGCAAGAACACGTAACTTACCGCCAGTGAGCAGTACCGACCATTCCGGCAGCACGTCCGGAGGATTGGAGGACAGGCTGTCGGTCACGTTATCGACCAGCACCAGGAATTCCAGCGCATCCACTTCGGCAATATTGAGCATCCCCGTCCCTCGTGGATGAGAGCTGACGTTGTGTTGGGCGGCGCGCGGCTTCATGCGCGTCCGTTCTCGAACACACGGTTAGCCAGCTATTTCTGAAAACTGCGAACGGCCATGCTTCCATCATCGGTACGAATCATTTCGCCGGTCTTGCCGTCCTGGGTAACGTATACGTCCCAATGAATTTGAGCGCCGGGCTTTGCGACTGAGCCGAAGGTCATCGTTCCCGAGCAGTCGGCATCGAGCCTATAGGTCCCCTGGAGCTTCTCGTGCCCGATCTTGCCCGCGCGACTCGATGACTGCTTTCCCGATACGTTGCCGGTGCCATCGAAAACAAGCACCCCGCGGTGTACGCGTGGCACCCCAGGGTCACCCGGTTCTATATAGCCGCGTCCGGCAAGAATGTACTGGCCTTTAAGTGTTTGTACTGAGCACGGTCCCTGCGCCAAAGCGGGAATAGGAGCCAGAGTGGCAAGGCTGAGCGCTGCTGCAATGGTTTTCATCATAACAATCTCCGTTCGCAATGGTGTCAGGTCGTCCAGGTGGGTATGCTTAACATCGCAGTTGATGGCTGACGATCGCGTTCAACCGCGGGAGCGGGCGGGTGAGGCGCGCTAGCGACCGTCCCTTGCAACGCATTGTTGGCTGGCACTTTGTGGGCTATTTGGCCCGTCGAAGGACGAGGTGAACGACTCCACCACCGACTGCCGAAACAGGACTAACGACGTTCAACTCGTCGCCGGAGACCGTAATGAGTCGAGTTTGATCTTCTCCGTCCCAATTGGGATAAGTACTGCCATCGTAGTGCAGATTTATCTTGCATTCTTTCTCGTCAATGGAGTACCTGCCAAAGTAGGCGATGCTTCCTTGAACGATTGCTTTGTTTTCCTCTCCGGTGCCGGTCATCCGATTGTTTGAAGCGAACTTGGGCAACGTGGAGCGCTGGAGCACCAGGATGAAGCGTCCGTTTGCATCGTAGACGACCATACCTTTCGGGTTCGAACCAAAGGGTTCAAGTTTCTTGCCATCCTGGTCAACGTATTGCGATACCGCGACCCAAGTACCCACGATCTGTTGTCCCAGGCTTTGGGCATTCACCGCGCAAGAAACGAGCATGCCTGCCATAGCAAATGCGATTGATAAGATCCGATTCGTGTCGTGCAGCTGCGTTTTCACAATGCCTCCTTGGTTGGTAGATCATCGTGTGTACCGATGACTTCGTGCCAGCTAACGTCAATAATCAACGGCCGCCGAAGGCGGTCCGTTGCATTTAAAGTTAGAGCGCTTTCGGCGGCTCAAGCCTCGCCTCGTAGCAGATTTCTGACTTTGCTGTGAAGTTCTTTCAGCAATGGCTCCGTTTGTTCGCGCATCGTCCGCGATGCCTCGATCCAGAATTTAACGTCGTTCGCTTCCTGCCCGACTTCTCTGGAGATCAGCGCGTCCCACATGATGCCGTTGATCTTTTGAAACGAGTCACTCAGTTCGGGACGTAGGAAGATGCTGTTCTTGTTAATGTAAGAGCGGTATTTCAACCAAGTATTCTTCGCGTCGTGCAAGTCATACCAGAAAATCAGATCCTGGTGATGTTTGTTTTTGTCTTCCGCGTTTTGAACTTCGTCTCGGTGTACCGCGGTAAGTCGCGAGGTTGAGAGAAATTCAGTTAGGCGCTCTGGCTTTAATCTCGAAAGCTCCGGATATTGACGAAAGAGCGATACCAGCGCACTTATTTCTCCCAATGCGTCTTGAAGGAGACCCCACGCTTCCGTTAAGACCGTGAATTCTCGGTCTTGAAGTTTTACGATACGGCTGAGTTGCGAATCGAGATTCTTCTTCAGTTCTTGAAGTTCCTTTGCGTGCTCGTGGCGTTCGGCTTCGAGCTGCGCAGCAAACTTTGATTCGATCCACTTTTCTCCAAGGAAGCGAAATACTGCGTAGGCGATCACTGTTGGGCCACCGCCGTAGACGAGCAGCCCTACAAGAATATCGCCGACGTTCTGCATAAATGTTGCGCTCTAACGAATGAAAGGGACTTCCCCTGCTCGAAGCGGGTTTTGGCCCGCACGGCATCGGAGTGCCAAGATTGAGTTTCGCATCTTCAATCTGATAACGAGAGGGGAAGTCATGGAGAAGATTACTACTGT
>JBGPTG010000154.1:0-7933 GCA_041490545.1 Gammaproteobacteria bacterium | reverse complement strand
TCGCCAAGACCGGCCTCGCCGGCCTGACGCGGTCGCTTGCGCGAGAGCTCGCCCCCGAGGTCCGCGTGAACGCGGTCGCGCCAGGCGCGATCGTCTGGCCCGAGGACGGCTCGTGGGACGACCTGACGCGCCAGCGCATCGTCTCGAACACGCTATTGAAGCGCACGGGGGAACCCGACGACATCGCCCGCGCCGTTTACTATTTGATTGCGGAAGCGCCTTACGTGACCGGGCAGATCATTTCGGTGGATGGAGGCAGGAGTATCACCATATGAACGCGCCGGAAAACATTCTCTTCACCCGCAAACAGCGGTTCGAGGCGGGGAAGCTCGAGAAACGCCTGTGCCGCCTGGTCGGTCAGGCGATCGGCGACTTCGGGATGATAGTGCCCGGCGACCGGGTGATGGTGTGCCTCTCGGGCGGCAAGGACAGCTACGCGCTCCTCGACATCCTGATGCGGCTGCGTGAGCGCTCGCCGGCGAAATTCGAGATTTTCGCGGTCAACCTGGACCAGCGCCATCCCGGCTATCCCGAAAATGTGCTGCCCGGCTATCTCTTGTCGCTCGGCATTCCCTTCCGCATCGAGGTGCAGGATACCTACTCGGTGGTGAAGCGCGTTGTCCCGGAAGGCGAGACGATGTGCGGACTGTGCTCGCGGCTGCGCCGCGGTGTGCTCTACCGGGTGGCGCGCGAAATCGGCGCAACCAAGATCGCACTCGGCCATCACCGCGACGACATTCTCGAGACGTTCTTCCTCAATCTCTTCTTCGGCGGCAAGATGAAGGCGATGTCCCCCAAGCTGCAGTCCGACAATGGACAGCACGTGGTCATCCGCCCGCTCGCCTACGTAGCGGAAGAGGATCTGAAGGCGTTTGCCGAGGTCCGGCAATTCCCGATCATCCCCTGTGACCTGTGCGGCTCGCAGGAGACGCTGCAAAGAAAGCAGGTGAAAGCGATGATCGCCGAATGGGAAAAACGCCATCCCGGGCGCGTCGAGTCCATGTTCCGCGCGCTCTCCGACATCGTGCCCTCGCACCTCATGGACCGCGAGCTGTTCGACTTCTCCACGGTGCGCCCCGGCGGGCAGGCGTCGGGCGCAGGCGACAGGGCGTTCGACTAGCGTTGCCGGACTGCGGTCGAGGCTGGCGCCCGCCGAGTCCGTGCGTGCGCGTAGCATGACGATGGAAACCTCACCCGGTGCGCGGATGACCTACGCGGAATTTCCTCGGAAAACCATCTTCAGCGTGCTCGCGGGGATCCTGCTCGGGTCGCTCGCTGCCTGCGGCGATCACGCCATTGAATCGAAGGCGTCCGTGGGCAAGCCTTTTCCCGATATCAGCATGGCAGCGCTTGGGGACACGCGCCCGGTTTCGTTCGCCACGTATCGCGGATGCAACGTGATCGTCAACGTGTGGGCCACCTGGTGCGAGCCGTGCCGCAGGGAAATGCCCAGCTTGGAAACGCTCGCGGCGAAAGCCGCACCGGACAAGCTGGTGATCGTCGGGATCGCCATTGATACCGACTATAATCTTGTCCGCGAATTCCTCCTGCGCTATGGCATCCATTTCCAGAACCTCACCGATCCGGGTGGCCGGGTCACCGGGGAGGCCTTGGACGTGAGATTCCTGCCGGAGACTTTCCTGATTTCGCGCAACGGCAGCATCGCCGCGCGCTTCCTTGGCCCGCGCGATTGGTCGAGCCCGGAGACTCGAAGCGAGATCGAGAAGGCGCTCGGTCCGGGTACGCTCGCGCCATGAAGACCGAATCAATCGCTCGGCCGCGCGAGATACTGCTCGTCGGCAGCGTAGGCTTGCGCGACAGCGAGGAAGTGTTTCGCACGGTGGGACCGCTCTTGGGCGGGCGCATGACGCGTATTCCGGATGGAGAGACCGGCCCGCGCACGTCGTGGGTCGCACGCCTGCGCTTCGTGCTCGAAGGCAATCCCGCATTCGAGGATGATCCGAAGGAGGTCGCCGCGGGCGGTCGCATCACGCATCCCACCGAAGGTACGCGCATCTGGAAAGGAAGCGCCATCGTGCCGCGCGGTGCGCCGCCCCCGCCACGCATGCGCCTGAAGGCGGGCATTCGTGCGGAAGATATCCATATTGGAAATCCCGGGTATCCAGAAGCGGCGATTGCGTCCTACGCCTTGCTTTGCCGCCTGCGCGACGAAGGTGTCGTGCCGAGGCATTTGCGCTTCCAGATCGCCCTGCCCACGACCGCGGCGTTTCTCAACGCGCATGTCGTCCATGAGCATCACGCCGTGGTCGAACCGATCTACCGCGAAAGGCTCTTTGCTGAGGTGGACGAGATTCTCGCGGCGATCCCGCACCGCGACCTCGCCATCCAGTGGGATGTCTCGACCGAAATGGGTCAATGGGAAGGAGTCCGGCACGCGTATTTTCCAGACGTGAAAGCCGGGGTTATCGAGCGCCTTGCGTTCCACTGCGATCGCGTGCCGCACGGCGTCGAGCTCGGCGTGCACCTGTGCTACGGAAGCTACGGTGGCCGTCACTGGAAGGAGCCGGAGAGCACCGCCAACATGGTGGAAGTACACAACCTGCTTGCCCCGAAGCTTGCCCGGCCCATCGACTACATCCACATGCCGGTGCCGGTGGAGCGCGGCGACGACGCCTATTACTCGCCGCTATCGCACTTGAAACTCAATGCGAAAACCAGGCTTTTCCTCGGGCTCGTGCACGATAGCGACGGCGTCGAAGGCACGCGCAAGCGCATCGCCGTCGCGAGCAAATACGCGCTCGATTTCGGTATCGCCGCCGAGTGCGGATTCGGCCGGCGGCCGCCTGAGACGATCTCGAATCTGCTGCGGGTTCACGCGGATATCTGAAAGGAGGGCGGCATGAAACCTCTCGCGTTCCTGTTCGTTTTTATCGCAGCCGCGTGTCATGGCGCGGCGTGCGCGCAAGCGTGGCCGCAGAAATCCGTGCGTGTCCTGGTGGGCCTCGCCCCCGGGGGAAACCCGGACACGCTCGCGCGCATGCTCGCGGCGAAATGGGGCGAGGCCCTCGGCCAGCAGTTCGTGGTCGAAAACCGTCCCGGGGCGGGCAGCACCGTTGCCGCCGACCTAACCGCCAAGGCCGCACCGGACGGGTACACCGTCCTGGTCAGCGACAGCAGTGTCATCACCACGGCACCGCACCTTTTCAAATTCCTGCCGTACGATCCGTTCCGCGATCTTCAGCCCGTATCGCTTGCGGTGGTGGTGCCGATGTGGCTGGTGGTGCATCCGTCGGTCCCTGCCAACTCGCTCGCGGAGCTGGTCGCATTGGCAAGATCGGCAAAAGAGCCAATGCCCTACGCTTCTTCGGGCAACGGATCGATCCACCACCTCACGATGGAATTGTTCAAAGCCGACACGGGTGTAGCCTTCACTCACGTTCCGTTCAAAGGCGCGGGGCAGTCGGTCCCGGCGATGATCGCGGGCGACGTGAAGCTCGGCTTTATCGGCTACCCGGCCGCTGCCGGGGCGATCAAGTCCGGGCGCCTGCGCGTGCTCGCGTTCAGCATGGCGAAGCGCTCCCCTCTCACGCCCGAGATCCCGACCGTGGCCGAGACCGTCGCGCCCGGATTCGACATGTCCGCGCCGCTCGGCGTGTTCGTCGCCGCGCGTACGCCCCTCGAGATCATCGCGCGGCTCAACCGGGCGGTGAACGAAGCGGTGCATTCACCCGATGTGGTCGAGCGCATGGCCGCGATCGGTATGGAACCGTCCAGTACGACGCCGGAGCAATACCAGAAAATTCTTCGCGAAGAATACGAGCGCTTTGGAAAGCTGATCAGACGGATCGGGATGCGGGTTGACTGATTCCTGGCCCCGTCCCTATGCCGGACGCCTTTGATCATGCCAAATTTGTCAAAACTGTTTTGACATGCTAGGCTTCGGCCAGCCTCCATGACGAACTGCGCCACCCGCCTCGTAGAAATCTTCGGCAGCCAGGCAGAAGTTGCCCGTGCCTTCCAGCTTGACCGCGCGGTGGTCAACAACTGGGTCAAGTCCGGGTATGTGCCGGCGCGCTGGGCGATGGAGGTCGAGCACGTGACCGGCGGCAAGGTCGCCGCGGTCGAGGTGCTCAACGAGGCGCACGCTAAGAAGCCGATGAAGGTCAAATCGCGGCCCGATGGTCATTTGTTCGGGTCGCCTCTTTCGGGAAGGGAAGCCATGAACGATTTCGCCCCAGCCAAACGCATCAGCTCGTTCCATCCGCCGCAGAGGACGCTGCTCGGTCCCGGTCCGACCGAGATCCATCCGCGCGTGCTGACCACCATGAGCCAGCCGGCGATCGGATATCTCGACCCGGTCTTCGTCGAAATGATGGAGGAGTTGAAGGCGCTGCTCCGCTACGTCTATCAAACGAAGCATCCGCTCACTTTCCCCGTGTCGGGACCCGGCTCGGTCGGCATGGAATACTGCTTCGTCAACCTCGTTGCCCCCGGCGACAGGGTGATCGTGTGCAGGAACGGCGTATTCGGCGGACGCATGATCGAGAACGTCGAGCGCGCGGGCGGAAAGGCCATCGTCGTCGAGGACGAGTGGGGCGCGCCGGTGGATCCACAGAAACTCGAGGACGCGCTCAAGAAGAACCGCGACGTGCGGGTCATCGCATTCGTCCACGGCGAGACCTCGACCGGAGTGCAGTCCGACGCGCAGGCGCTCGTCAAAGTCGCGCATCAATACGACACGCTGGCGATCGTCGACGCGGTGACCACGCTCGGCGGTACGCCGGTGAAGGTCGATGAATGGGAAATCGACGCGATCTATTCAGCCAGCCAGAAGTGCCTTTCGTGCACGCCGGGGCTGTCTCCGGTGTCTTTCTCCGAGCGCGTGGTCGACTACGTGAAGGCGCGCAAGGACAAGATCCACTCCTGGTTCATGGATATGAACCTGTTGCTCGGCTACTGGGGTGCGTCCAATCGTACCTATCACCATACGGCGCCGACCAATTCGCTTTTCGGCCTGCACGAAGCGCTGTTGCTGCTGCGCGAGGAGGGCATGGAGAACGCCTGGGCGCGCCACCAGCGGCATCACAACGCGCTGAAGGCGGGCCTGGAAGCGATGGGGCTCACGTTTCTCGTGAAAGAGCAGTACCAGCTGCCGCAGATGAACGCCGTGCGCTGCCCCGAAGGCGTGAACGAGGCTGAGGTGAGGAAGACGCTGCTCAACGAGTTCAGCATCGAGATCGGCGCCGGGCTGGGCCCGCTCGCCGGCAAGATCTGGAGGATCGGCATCATGGGCTATTCCTGCCGCCCCGACAACGTGATGCTGTGCCTCTCGGCGCTCGGCTCGGTGCTCTCGGACATGGGAATGAAGGTCCACGTCGGCGACGCCGAGGCCGCGGCGCACGGTGCCTACGCCTCGATGCACGCCAAAGCCGCGCAGCAGAAGCAAAAGCGCGTCGCAGTCTGACGCCGATCCAAACGATTCCAGATGAAGGGAGAAACCGCCATACAGACGAGTCGTGTCGTGTCGCAACTTATCGCCCTGTTGCTAGCGATGGTTTCCCTGAGCGCGTTGGCCCAGGCTCCCGGGCAAATCGAGCGCGGCCGCTACATGGTGCTGACCGGCCACTGCAACAATTGCCATACCGGCGGTTACGCACAAAAGGAGGGGAACGTTCCCGAGAAGGACTGGCTGCTCGGCAGCGGGCCGCAGGGATGGCGCGGTCCCTGGGGCACGACGTACGCATCTAATCTACGGCTCACCGTTCCGGCGATGAGTGAAGACGCCTGGGTGAACTACATCAAGACTTTCAGGCCGCGCCCGCCCATGCCCTGGTGGAGCATGAAGGAAACCACCGAGCAGGACTTGCGCGCGATGTACCAGTACATCAAGAGCCTCGGCCCGGCGGGCCAGCCGGCGCAAGCCTATCTGCCGCCCGATAAAGAGCCCAAGCAACCGTACATACAGGCCCCGCTGCCGCCTTCCAGGTAGAGACGCACTTCTTCCGGCTGACGGGGCACAGCTGCGCTCCGCCAGAGCGAGCGAAGTCGGGGCCGGTGGCCCAGACCCTGTTGCAGGGAAGGGAATTCCCGGACCGCGGCGGATCGGGGCTTGCTCTTTGTTGAGCATATGCTCATAATAACTGAGCAATTGCTCAATTCTTACGAACGCTCCCATGGCACGGCCCACTGCATCTCGCCGCACTTCGCGTCTTCCGGCAATCGACCAGAGGGAGCGTCTTCTCGTCGCAACCGAGCGGCTGCTGTGCTCGCGCGGTCTGGCCTGCGTGACGACCCGCGATATCGCGCGCGCCGCCAACGTCGCGGAAGGAGCCCTCTACCATCACTTCGGCGACAAGGCCAGGCTGATCCTGGAAGTGGTGCTCCACGGCGTCGGCGAGTTCCGCGAGGTGCTCGACAGCCTTCCGCTTCAGGTAGGGCAGAACACGGTCCAGAAGAATCTCGAGAGGGTGCTGGAGAGCGCATTTCGCTTTCACTACAGGATCGCGTCGCTGGTGTGCTCGCTTTTTGCCGACCAGGAGCTGCTCGCGCGCGTGCGCGGCTCGATGAACGAGCGCTGCATCGGTCCGGGGCGTACCACATCGATTCTCGCCGCGTATCTGCGCGCCGAGCAACGGCTCGGGCGAGTTTCGGCGAAGGCCTTGACCGAATCGGCGGCCGAACTGCTTCTGGCTGCGAGCTTCAACAAGGCACTGCACGATCATTTCTACGCGGTGACGGGCGAGAGGCAGGTTCGCCGCCACCTTCGGGAGTGCGTGACGGCGTTGGTCGCGGGGCTTGGCCCGGAAAGCCAGAGGGCACGCGCGAGGCAAAAGACATGAGGTCGCCCGTTTTGCTCCGTAGTATCGCGATCGCCGTGCCGGCGGTGCTGCTTGCAGCCTGCGCGGTCGGTCCGGACTATCGCGCGCCGGAGGCGCCCAAGGCGGGTCTCTACACCGAAACGCCCCAACCCGAGCGCACGGAAACTGCGCCGGTACGCGCCGGTGGCGCCCAGCGCTTCGAACCGGCGGGGGAGATTTCCGCGGATTGGTGGAAGCTCTTTGGCTCGCCGGAACTCGACCAGTTGATTCGTACGGCGCTCGCCGGCCATCCGACGCTGGAGGCGGCGCAGGCGGTCTTGCTTCAGGCTCAGGAGAATCTGAATGCGCAGTATGCAGTCCTCTACCCCAGCGTGGACGCGAGCCTCGGGGCGAAACGACAGCGCATCACCGGTGCGACGTTCGGCAACCCGGCGATCCCCACCAACGTCTTCAATCTCTACAACGCTTCGGTCAATGTGTCCTATGCGATCGACATCGCCGGCGGTGCCCGGCGGGAACTCGAAGCGCTGCAGGCGGGCATCGATTTCCAACGCTTCCAGGTCGAGGCCACCTATCTCTCGCTCACGGCAAACATCGCGACCGTCGCATTCCGCGAAGCGTCGCTGCGCGAGCAGATCCGTGCGACGCGCGAAATCGTCGGAGCGCAGGAGCGCCAGCTGCAGCTGATGGACAGGCAGTTTGCGCTCGGCGCCATCTCCCGCGCGGACGTGCTTGGGCAGCGCGCGCAAGTCGCGCTGACGCGCGCGAACCTTCCGCCGCTCGAAAAAGCGCTCGCGCAGACGCGCAACCAGCTCGCGGTGCTCGTCGGAAAGTTTCCAGGCGACGCCGGGTTACCGCAGCTCGATCTCGCGGGGTTCCGGTTGCCTGAGATCCTTCCGGTGAGCCTGCCCTCCGATCTCGTGCAACAACGCCCGGACATTCGCGCGGCCGAAGCGATCCTGCGTCAAACCAACGCGCGCATCGGCGTCGCGCAGGCGCTCATGTTCCCGCAGCTGACATTGAGCGCGAGCTATGGCTCGGGAGCAACCCGTGTGTCCAATCTCTTCGATCCCGGCACGCAGCTCTGGAGCATCGGCGCCGGTCTGCTTCAACCGATTTTCCACGCCGGCCAGCTGCAGGCGAGAAAGCGCGGC